>JAKOOI010000078.1 GCA_022701475.1 Weeksellaceae bacterium | reverse complement strand
TTTATCCTGTCCGCAAAACAGGAAAGTACTGCAGATTTCGGACTGGGAATCCCGGGAATTTCAATTAGTGGAAATGATAAAACAGATATCAAAGATCAGATCAACACCCTGAATATCGCCCCTTTTTTAGGAGCTGAATATATGCTGGAAAACGGATTTTTCTTTGATGCGCGTTACAACGTAGGGGTATCCAATCTTGATAAGAACCCGGAAAACGGATCCAAGACCAACAACAGCTTCCTTCAGGTAGGGGTAGGCTTCAAGTTCGGAGGTAACTAAGAATCGGAACCATACCATTATAAGACAGGCGGCGCATGATGTGCCGCTTTTTTTAGTTAAGAATATCCCTGGCAAAGCTGTTCCGTATTGCTGTTGATCAGGATTATTTGAAGAGAAACGGTGTACATCCTACAGGTGCTGCAGGTATAGGATATTCTTTCTAAAAAAAGGTTCTGATAATAAAAGAGCGGTACAAAATTTGTATCGCTTTTTTGTTTTTATACGGAATTCAAAATTCACGAAATTCAGATTCTAATTGTAAACTTATTATAAATGAAAAAATTCTTATTATTAGGGGCTTTCGCCTTTTTAGGAGGGCTTGCACAGGCTCAGGAGGGGTTCAGGCTGGGTGCCCATGTTGGGGCGCCGCTTGGTGACGCTTCCGATGCGGCAAGTGTAACATTAGGAATCGATGCCGCTTATATGTGGAACATCACCAAAGGACTGGATATCGGGGCTGCTACCGGGTATTCCCATTTCTTCGGAAAAGACAATGTGGAGGACTTCGGATTTATTCCCCTGGCAGTTTCCGGGAAATATACTTTTAACAAACTTCCTCTTTTCGTAGGCCTGGATTTAGGAGCAGCCATTTCGACCAGGGATTATATCAACAGCGGCCTGTACGTTGCACCGAGAGTCGGTTATCAGCTGAACAGGAAGACCGAGCTTTATCTCGGATTCCAGAATATAGGAAGCAGATATAAGCATCGTGGTCCGGGCCCGGGCCCTTACTGGCATGGCGACGACCGTTTCAGCTTCGGTGCCGTGAATTTCGGAGCCAATTTCTTCCTGAAATAAAAATTTTTAAAAGTAACTATAATAAGTTCCGGTTGTACAATCGGAACTTTTTCGTTTAAAAAATTACGAAAACATAAGAAGCCCCTGCTGACGGGGATTATTCCTGAAAATAGCCAATATTTTCCGATGATATTAATCACATTAACAAATTTTAATATGAGCCGGGACCGCTGTACATTTGCCCTCAGAAAGTATTAAACTATTTAAAAATGAAGAAAGTATTAATAGCAGGTGCTGTGGCACTTTTCGGTTTATCCAATGCTCAGATCGCTAAAGGAACAACGTATTTATCAGGAACGTTAAATTTTGCAGCCAGCGAAGACAACAATACCAATATAAAACAAAGCAACCTGACGCTGGTGCCTACAGTAGGATACTTTGTTGGAACCAACGTAGCAGTAGGAGTGGGAGTGGGATATGCTTCCAATGTAACAAAGATTGACGGTGCTCTTACCGATACCAAAAATACGATTTCTGCTGTAGTGGTAGAGCCTTTCGTAAGAAAATACTGGACTTTAGGTGAGAAATTCTATATCTTCGGTCAGCTTTCCGTACCAATGGCATTTGGAGAGAATAAAAATGAAGCTACTGCACTGGGTATAACCAACTATAATAAAGAAACGTTCAATTCTTTCGGAGTTTCCGTGAAGCCGGGTCTTGATTATTTCGTAAACAAAAACTGGACCCTTGAAGCAACTATCGGTGACTTCGGATACAGCAACTTCAAGTACGAAAATGCAAAGAGCGTGGATAACTACAACTTCGGACTCGACCTTGCGTCTGTAGGAATCGGTGTAAAATATGTATTTGCCAAATAATAAACAAAACATAAACCCTGAAAGTCCCGGAATCCGTTCCGGGGCTTTTTTTGTACATACAGGCGAAATTCTGAAATCATAAAAAGTACAGATTGTGGTCTGACAGCGGTCTTTTTTAATCACAGCAATGAAGGAAAACCGTTTTTGTCGTACCAATACCGTTCCTGTTTTCAGGAGCTTTATCCTGCTATCCGCTATTACTCCTCGCACTGTCCTTCTCCGGCTTTCCCGCTGCAAGCCCACCCACTCCAATGCTCTCCAACGCCTGCTGTGGGGTAGCCGCTGCTATCAGGGCTATGGCGGCAGAGTCCTGTTCAGCAGCAGGGTTCCACAATGAAATAAAAGTCTTCGTCAACAATGCTGTACGGAAAAAATTCAGGATTCCGGTACTGTTGGTCTTTAAGGGATAAAGACCACTCAAATGCAGAGCTTCCTGTAAAGCCCGTCAATATGGTAAAATCCTATTCATTGATGTCTTAATTTTAAGGCATTGTCTGTATTTTTCAAATAAATAACTTATTTTTGCATCGCTTGAATTTTCAGTCTCTTAAAATAAAAAAGACTGAATGGTTCAAACGATAAACAATGTAAAATAAACAATAATAACTATGAAAAAATTCATGTTAGCAGGAGCAATTGCTCTGTTCGGGCTTTCCAGTGCCCAGATGACCAAAGGCGATTGGGTATTCAGCGGGAATACCGGTATTGGATTCAATACGCAAAGTTATAAGATCAAAGCCGATGGACAATCGCAGGATGGTCCTAAGATATCCAGGTTTTCAGTAACTCCTTCTGTCGGATATTTTGTTATAAACGGTCTGGCTGTAGGCGTTGATCTGGGGTTGGAAAGTTCTACCCAAAAGCAGGAAGGGAGTAAGGTAACAGTATCTACATTCTCGGTAATGCCAACGGCGACCTATTATTTCAATACGGGAGGTAAGTTTTTCCCTTTCCTGGGTGCAGGGATCGGATATGCTTCATCCAAAACAAAATATAATATTGCCTATTCCATTTCAGATCCTTTGCTTTTTTCAGGGGATGCAACAGAAGACGGTTTAACATGGAAAGCCAAAGCAGGAATAACTTATTTGGCCACCCCGTCTTTAGGGATTAATTTAGGCCTTGGATTCGACCAGGTTTACACAAAAGACACCTATTTTAATACGGAAGTGAAAACAACAAGAAGCAACTTCGGGGCGACCATAGGGTTCTCTTACTTCTTAAAAGGAAAAGCCCAGAAATCAGATAAGTAAGCTTATCGATGATATAAAAAGAACCGGCTCCTGATGGAGCCGGTTCTTTT
>JAKOOI010000057.1 GCA_022701475.1 Weeksellaceae bacterium | reverse complement strand
TTTTTAATATTTTTTAAATTAATTTAAGTCTTAAGGAAATTTATAAACGATCGCATTGATATTCATTCCGGCACCTACCGAAGTCATCACAATGTTCCCTTTATCTTTAAACGTATGACCGTCCATTTTTCCTTTAATGATAAGATCAAACATGGTAGGAATGGTGGCTACGGAAGAATTTCCGAACTCCTGGATGGTCATCGGGGAGATGGAATGGTCGTATTCTTTTACATCATAGAGTTTGTGGAGCCTTTCGATCATGGCATAATCCATTTTGGCATTGGCCTGGTGGATAAGGATTTTATTGATGTCCCCGATAGAAAGCCCGGCATCTTCAATCGTTTCTTTGATCGCGGCAGGTACGTTTTTCAGGGCGTACTCATAGATTTTCCGTCCCTGCATCCTTACGAACAGGCGGGTCTGGTCCGAGTCTGCATTGATGGAAGGTCCGTTGGCCAGGTAATCCAGCTCGATCCCGTTGTCGCAGATGGTATTGTGGGCGATAATTCCTACATCCTCCTTATCGGTGGCCTGTACCACCACAGCTCCGGCTCCGTCAGCAAAGATCATCCGGTTCCTGTCATGCGGATCGGTTACCCTGCTTAAGGTCTCGGCACCGATGACAAGTATGGTTCTGGCGGTTCCCGCTTTGATCAGGTTGTTGGCCAGGATCATGGCTTCCACCCATCCCGGACATCCGAAAAGCATATCGTACGTAATGCATTTCCTGTTGCGGATCCCCAGTTTGTTTTTTACCCTGGCCGCCATGGTAGGCATAAAATCGGCATACCCATGTACGGTAACTTCCCCGAAATTGCTGGCGTAAATAATATAATCAAGCTCCTCCTGATCTATATTGGCATCGGCAATAGCCAGTTTTGCAGCCTCATACCCGATTTGTGAGTTGGAAAGATCATCTTCTATGAATCTCCTGTTTTCTATTTCCGTGATTTCTACAAATTTTGCAATCGTTTCTTCAGCAGGCTTGTCAATCTTTAGTCCGTCTTCTGAATAAAACTCTGAATCTAAGAAATGGTCTCTCCCGATAATTCTGTTGGGAAGGTAAGATCCAGAACCAATAATGATCGTATTCGGCATTCGTTTATATGATTTTTTTAGAGAGGCAAAGTTAATAATTAATATTAATAAGAAAGAATTAAAAATATTATTAAATTTGCAAAAATTGTACTTTACAATCTTATGAAAAATAATGCATCCCTGAAGGGCTTACTCATTGCAGTTGTGGCATTTATCGTTGCTTTCGGGATTTATTTCCTGTTTTTGGCAAAGAAGAATTATTATGTGGTGGACAATCCTACGCCGGATACGTATTATTACAGGATCAATAACGGTTCGGAAGGTACGATTGCCGGCGGGCAGACGGTTCCCGTGGACCTGGCTAAAGGCCGGAATTCCATCAGGGTTTTCGACCGGAACAAAAAGCTCCTTTTCGATTCTGCATTTGAAGTGAAAAAAATCCGGGGCCTGATCAATATCGCGCATCAGGATTATTACATCAATGACCAGTATTACGGATACAATCTCAAGAAAGATTCACTCCTTCTGGCCCTTGATAAAACCATGATCGACGGAAAAGCCTATTTCGGAGGAGCCACTAAATTCAGCAAATTATTCACGGACGATTTTTATTACAACGTGGATGAAGATTACGATAAAGTGATCAAAAACATCCAGCAGGTAGAATCGAGATCGAAGATTTTCAGAAAGCAGGATTACCTCAATTATTACAAAGAATACTATAAGTTTTAAGTTTTGACAAAAGATATTACCAAAATTACACCTTATAATTCCGGGGCTACAAAGAAAAGCCAGGTAGAGGATATGTTCGACAATATTGCACCGAAATACGATGTTCTCAATCGTGTGCTTTCTCTGAAAATTGATGTTTTATGGAGGAATACGCTGGTGAAATGGATGAAAAAAGACCAGCCTCAGGAAGTGCTGGATGTGGCTACCGGAACGGGAGACCTGGCCATCGCCGTGGAAAAGGGGACCGGCTCGAAAGTGATCGGTTTGGATTTATCGCAACAAATGTTAAATGTTGGCGTTATTAAAATAAAAAAACTTAATTTAGACGGCAAAATTTCCATGCAAAAGGGCGATGCGGAGAATTTGCCTTTCGAGGAAAACAGGTTCGATGCGGTCTCCGTTGCATTCGGAGTAAGGAATTTCGAAAATCTTACCAAAGGTTTGGCAGAATTGCGAAGAGTGGTTAAAGATAACAAGAGTGTTTACATACTGGAGTTTTCAAAGGTTGAAGGGTTTATGGGACCATTGTATATGTTTTATTTCAAAAACATTTTACCTGCTATCGGCAGGCTGGTTTCCAAGGATAACAGGGCGTACACCTATCTTCCGGATTCTGTGAACGCTTTTCCTTTCGGGGAAAAGATGAGACAGATTCTTTTAGATACAGGATTTAAAAAAGTTGAATATAAAAAATTAAGTTTAGGGATAGCCACAATTTATAAAGCAACAAAGTAACCTATGAATAAATTTCTATTAAAAGCACTGGTTTTAGCCTCAGTCAATGTTGCCGTTTTGTCGAACGCGCAATTCAGAACCCGCAACAGAATGGATAAGCTGGAAGATTTCGACGAGCAGAAATTCAGCTGGGGGTTTTATCTGAGCGGCAACAGGCTGGATTACCGTATCGTTCTCAATCCTACCTACGGTACGTACAATAACCAGAACCTGGTTACGTCCAGGGAAAGCTACAGCTTTGGTGCCGGGCTGATCGCCAAGTGGAGGCTGAACGATTATCTGGATGTAAGACTGGAGCCGGGGTTACAGTTCGGGCAGAGGCAGCTCACTTTCAATACACAGTCCAATGACCAGTTTGCAGCAGGAACCCTGACGAATGATGCATTCGTTCCGGTCAGGCTTACCGATAAAGATAAAATTAGGGATATCAAAACCACCCTGATCGACGTGCCGGTATTGCTGGAATTCCATGGCGAAAGATGGTACAACTCAAGGCCGTATGTGGCAGCCGGGGTGAATTATATCGTAAACCTGCAGTCCAATTCAGATTCTACGGATGACAACAGGCAACAGATCTTCCGTTCCACGACCCACAATTTTGCGTGGTCTGCCGAAATGGGAATCCAGTTCTACTTCAATAAGTTTAAGCTGACTCCTGCCGTAAGGGGTACTTTTATCATGAATAATGAAATCGTAGCCGATAACGCCACAACACCGCCGTACTGGACTTCTGCAATGTCTACCCTTCAGACCAGAGCGATCTTCTTCGTGCTGAAATTTGAATAAAAATACCGGAACCGGATAAAAAAGGAGATGCCCATTGCATCTCCTTTTATGTTTCAGGTCAAAATATAAGCCGTTTTATTTTTGTTAGTATTAATATTTTGTTATTTTTGCTACTAGTTAGAATATACAAACCTGGAATGCTTCAAGAGTTAGAAAACCATTTTTCAGAATTAGAGAAAAAGATTTTGCTTTTACAAAAAAATTACAGAAATCTTACTGAAAAATATTCCGAACTGAGCATGGAGCACCAAGAACTGAAGAAGAAATATGATGAGGAACGGAAAAAAAGCCAGGTATTAGCAGAAGAGCAAAAAAATATAAAGCTGCACTCGGCAATATCAGGGAATCCTGAGCATAACAGGCTGATGAAGAACCATATTAACAGGTTGGTGAAGGAAATAGATTTCTGTATTGCCCAGCTTCAAAACACCGGACTCTAATGGAGGTAAGAAGAATAACCATCAACATTGCAGGAAGGGTATATCCGCTGAACGTGCCGGCCGCAGAAGAGGAAACGCTGCGCAGGGTAGGGAAGCAGATTGAAAATATGATAAAAGATTTTGAACAGAACTTCGATGTCAGAGACAAACAGGATGCTTTGGCCATGTGTGCCCTGAAACTGGGAACCAACGCTGAAGTGGTAGCTCTGAATTATGATAAAACCCTGCATGCTGCCAACGAGAGGTTATCACAGATCACCCAATCGTTGAACGATATAAAGGAAATAAAATAAAGAAATAAACAGGGAAATAGATTTTTTTTCCCGGAAAGACTGCCTATAATAATTCTAACACATTAAAGGTAAACTCAACACTAAACAATTACCGGACAAATGTCCATTGAATGGCGTGCCGGCCCGTCCGGATTACAGACCGTGGAAATCAGTTCAAATCGTGTTGATTAGGAGTTTACTCTCAATCTCTGGATTATTATAGGCTTTTTTGTATAGAAACAACAGCAATAATTAATAAAACAAAAATTAAAACTCAACATAGATTATGACAACCGCAGCCATTATAGTAGGCATCATTTGTTTGGTAATCGGTGCAGCAGCAGGGATTCTGTTCTCTAAGAGCTCACTCAATACCAAAGGAAAATTCATCATAGACGATGCAAAGAAAAATGCCGAAAACCTTCTGGAAAAAGCCAATGTCCAGGCAGAATCCATAAAAAAAGAAAAAAACCTGCAGGCCAAGGAGAAATTCCTGGAGCTGAAGTCCCAACACGATGCCGATATCCAGGCACGCGAAAAGAAAATGCAGGAAATCGAGAAAAGAGCAAAGGACAAAGAGCACAAACTGAATGATGAGCTGAACAAAGCTGCCAGGCTTGAAAAAGACCTGGATAAGCAGATTGCCGATTATGCCAGAAAAAGCGAAGTGCTGGATAGAAAACAGCAGGAGCTGGATTCCGCAACGGCGAAGAAAGTAGAAATCCTTGAGAAGATCGCTAATTATACGGCAGAAGAAGCCAAAGCAGAGCTTGTGGAAACCATGAAGGCCGAAGCCAAAACCAGAGCCCAGGCTCACGTTCAGAGCATCATGGAAGAAGCCCAGCTGAATGCCAAGAGCGAAGCCAGAAAGATCGTGATCCAGACCATCCAGAGAATCGGGACGGAGCAGGCCATCGAAAACTCGGTTTCTGTATTTAACATCGAATCTGATGAGGTGAAAGGAAGGATTATCGGAAGGGAAGGACGGAATATCCGTGCCCTGGAAGCCGTAACGGGAGTTGAAATCATCGTGGATGATACCCCTGAAGCCATCCTTCTTTCCTGTTTCGATCCGGTAAGGAGAGAGATCGCCAGGTTATCGCTTCACAGGCTGGTAACTGACGGTAGAATTCACCCAGCGAGAATCGAGGAAGTCGTTGAGAAGACAAGGAAGCAGATCGAGGAGGAAATCATAGAAGTAGGAAAAAGAACCATCATCGATCTTGGGATCCATGGCTTACACCCTGAACTGATCAAGATTGTAGGGAGAATGAAATACCGTTCCTCATACGGACAGAACTTATTACAGCACTCCAGAGAAGTAGCGAATATTGCTGCCACCATGGCTGCAGAACTGGGACTGAATGTGAAGCTGGCGAAGAGAGCTGGTCTGTTACACGATATCGGTAAAGTTCCGGAACAGGAATCCGAGCTTCCGCACGCTTTACTGGGAATGCAGTGGGCGGAGAAGTATGGTGAAAACGCAGAGGTCATTAATGCCATCGGGGCCCACCACGACGAAGTGGAAATGACTTCCCTGTTATCACCAATCATCCAGGTTGCGGATGCCATCTCCGGAGCAAGGCCGGGAGCCAGAAGGCAGGTGCTGGAATCGTATATCCAGCGACTGAAGGATCTTGAATCTGCAGCGATGAGCTTTGACGGTGTTTCCTCAGCATATGCCATCCAGGCCGGAAGGGAACTCAGGGTAATGGTGGAAAGCGGAAAAGTAAACGACGAAGTCGCTTCCCAGCTTTCTTACGATATTTCCGAAAAAATCCAGAATGAACTGACTTATCCGGGACAGGTGAAAGTAACGGTGATCCGGGAAACCAGAGCCGTGAATATCGCAAGATAAACGCTTTATAAAAGATACAATAAAAACCTTCCAGATGGCTGGAAGGTTTTTTTTATTCTACTGCCGGTTTAACCGGTATTTTAAGAATTCCTTTAGATCAGCAGACCATGCCTTATACTGGTGGAATAAAACCGTCAGGGATACCGGATCGCCTCTGCCAGTTCTATCGGATTATTATGTTTTTTAATATAATCCTGCTGGGTCTTTGTAAGCTGTTTATAATACGGTGTGAATTCCATGCCGTTTTCATCCCGCTACCGCACCCTTACATGGCCGGCCTTCATTTCGTGGTAAGGATCATTATAATAGTCTTTCTGAACTTTATCCAGCTGTTCTGCCGTAACTTCAAGAGGCTGGGCAGACAGATAATGGATATCAAAGGTTTCACCCTTTTTTATAGACGTAAGCGAAAATTCATAATTGTTTTTTGCCTCTTTCATATATACGATCAGTCCCGGCAATCCATCAAAGATATAGGGGCCATTCTGCAAAGCAATATCAGGGGTAAACCATGTTTCCCAGGTACGGTTGGAATAAGTAAGCATTG
>JAKOOI010000040.1 GCA_022701475.1 Weeksellaceae bacterium | reverse complement strand
ATGCCGGATGGCTACAGGCTGGTATTTAACCTGTATGTATTTGAAGATAAAAAGCACCAGGAAATTGCGGAAATACTTAACATTTCCGAAGGTACCAGCAAAAGCCAGCTGAATAAGGCAAAAAAATGGATCACCGCATTCCTAAAACAGAAAAAAAATGAAAAACAATACGCTGAATAAATGGAAGTCCGCTTATGAAAAGCGTGAAATAATCCCTGCCGGAGATCTGTGGAGCCAGCTGGAACAAAAACTGGACGGACAGCCCGGGCGATCTCAGAAACCATTCCTGCAATGGTGGTCATATGCGGCAGCTTTACTTCTTATGGTTTCTATCATATCGTTAATCTGTTTTAACCTGAAAAATACCGGTTCCGGTCAGAAAAAAGCGGCTCCGGTGGTGACAAAAATACCTACAGCTCCTGCAAATCCGGTATACCCTGATGTTCTGGATAGGGCAAACTTACCTGAAAGCGGGGAAACCGTTAAGGAAACTCAGATCGTATCAGCCGATCAGAAAAGCAATGGAGAAAGTATCCTTGTTTCTAAGATGGAAAAGCCGGTAATGGTTGCTGACCGGCAACCTGATGCCGATACACAGGAAACGTATAAAGCAGAAACCGCAAATACCGAAACTCCGCAACCGTCTCCGCTAATGCAAACCACCGGTAAGCCGCTGATCGCAGAGAGTAAGAGGCAGGATCCCGGCTATATTCATGCCGATGAGCTGCTGCTGGGCAGGGAAATCGACAGGCTGAATGAAAACAGGGACCGTGAGGAAAGAAGATTCGGGGTTTTTAACCTGAAAAAAGTAGTACCTAAAGTTGAGAAGGTAACGGTTCTGGGCGTAAAAGTGTATATCGATCCTAAATAAAAGGCCATGTACAGAAAAAAAAGCTGCCAGGATAAAGGCAGCCATATTATAAAGATAAAAAAATGAAATAAACAGATGAAAACAAAACTGGCACTGATGACAGCACTCTTCGCTTTTACCTGCAGCTTTGCTCAGGAGGGACAGATGAATCTGCAACTTAAAGCCTATTCAAAAAGAATCGACAGCACCGTGGTAGCGGAAAAAACAAAAATGAATCTTGAACTGGACGAACTGGAGAAAAATTTCAGCGGACAGGAAATCATGGATGAAGAAAAGCAGAAGCGAAGAACCGCAATTGCGGTAAAGTATGAAGCCGTTATCAATGAGAAAGTGGCGGCCGGGCAGTCTGAACTGGAAAGTGCCACCCGGGAGATGGTAAAGGATGCCGTATTGGGAAGATCACACCGATATTCCATTGTCGCGGATCCGCAGAGCAATGCGCTGCTTACGTTCAAGTCCCCTGAAAAAACGTACAAGGACCTTCTGAGCCGTCAGGATTTCAATATCAGCTTCGGATTGATGAATCTTACAGGTTCGGCAGGATCCCTGGCCATAGGAAACAATGAATCGCAGATGAAAGTCGGAAAATCAACGTCCTTACAGTTTGAATTCAGGTTTACCCGCCAGATCGGATCTCTTACATCTCCTGTCTTTTACCGTACCGGGTTTGGCTACCGTCAGGATATCATCTCGCCCGAAAAGCCGAAAGTATTTGTCCAGGATTTCAGTGATGCGATGTACCTGGCAGATTTTACCTCAGGTAACTTACGGAAATCCAGTTTCCGCAACCATTATATTATGGTCCCCCTTGATTTCGTATTTGTCCTCAATCCTAAGTATACCATGGAAAACAATGAGAAGCTTCTGGATAACTCAAAAGGTAATTTCAGACTGGCTGCAGGGGTTTACGGCGGCGTGAGGGTAGCAAGCCAGAACTATTTTATCTATAAGAACGGGAAAGAGCACAGCGTGAAAAACACAGAGAGTATGCCGGAAGTCGCTAACAACTTTATTTTTGGGGGAAAACTTTCTCTGGGATACAAGGCAATCAATATTTTTATCAAAAAGGATTTTACCCCTATATTTAACGATAATGCAAAAATTAGCAATAAATACGGTATTCAAATTGGTTTAGAGCTTCTGTATATAGATTTTTAATAGCAATATAAGTTATAGAGAAACACATTTTCCGGAATGTGTTTTTTTTTGTACTTTGGCAAACAAAGAAATATGAAAAACATTCAATTATCAGGAGGGATATTGGTAGTCGCAGGAAGCTTTTTGCCATTGGTTCACGTTCCGGTGATCGGAAGCTGGAATTACTGGAACCTGGAGCCGGCACTGGCCGTTGCCTGTTGGTTGTTTGCAGCAGGAGCCGTTTTCGGGGTGGTTAATAATAAGGTGAAAACAACAAGAATTTTTGCTGTTCTCCTTATCCTGTTATTCCTGTTTACCCTTTTTGCCGTAAAATACCAGACGGCACAATATTTCAGCTTTATGCCTTTTGCTTCGTGGCGGGAAAAACTGGCCGGAATCGTGAAATTGCGCTGGGGCTGGATTGTGGAATTTGCAGGCGCCTTTATCATGCTTTTTGCAAATGGCAGAAAGGGAAAGGTATAATCCTGTATTGATCATCATATTTAAAAATTTTTATAAATAGTAAAATAAAGTATATACACATGAAAGAGGTATTCATCGTTTCCGCAGTACGAACGCCGATGGGCAGTTTTATGGGCAGTTTATCATCAGTTCCGGCTACAAAACTGGGAGCTGTTGCGGTAAAAGGAGCATTGGACAAAATCGGCATGGACCCGAAAGAGGTTCAGGAAATCTATATGGGGAACGTATTACAGGCCGGGGAAGGGCAGGCTCCTGCCCGGCAGGCAGCACTGGGAGCAGGGCTTTCCAACGAAACGCCTTCCACTACCATCAATAAGGTCTGTGCTTCAGGAATGAAAGCAGTAACCATGGCGGCTCAGGCCATCAAAGCCGGTGACGCCGGGGTCATTGTAGCGGGCGGTATGGAAAATATGTCTTCCGTTCCTTATTATTATAATGCCAGAAATGCAGCAAAGCTGGGCGATGTAAAAATGCAGGACGGAATGGTGCTGGATGGCCTTACCGACGTTTACAATAAAGTCCATATGGGCGTCTGCGCAGAAAAATGTGCCGCAGATTACAGCATTTCCAGGGAAGAGCAGGACCGGTTTGCCATAGAATCCTATACCCGGGCAGCCAAAGCATGGAACGAAGGTAAGTTTGCAGATGAGGTGGTGCCGGTGGAAATCCCACAGAGAAAAGGTGAGCCTGTCCTGTTTGCTGAAGATGAAGAGTATAAAGCGGTGAAATTTGATAAGATCCCTGCGCTTCCTACTGTTTTCAAAAAAGAAGAAGGCACGGTAACGGCAGCCAATGCTTCCACGCTGAATGACGGCGCTTCGGCCCTGATTCTTGTTTCAAAGGAAAAAATGGAAGAACTGGGACTGAAGCCGCTGGCAAAAATCATTTCTTATGCCGATGCAGCCCAGGAACCTGAAAACTTTACAACGGCTCCGGCAAAAGCACTTCCGATTGCCCTTGAAAAAGCAGGTATGGAAATTTCAGATATCGATTTCTTTGAATTCAATGAAGCATTTTCTGTAGTTGGCCTGGCCAACAATAAAATCCTGGGTCTTGATGCTTCCAAAGTAAACGTACATGGCGGAGCTGTGGCACTGGGACATCCGCTCGGCAGTTCAGGATCCAGAATTATCGTTACGCTGATTAACGTACTGAAGCAGAACAGCGCTAAATACGGAGCAGCGGCCATCTGCAACGGCGGTGGCGGGGCTTCTGCCATTGTTATTGAAAACATGCAGTAAACAGTAGTCGGCTGGTAAAAAATAAAAATCCGGATGTTTCCAAAACATCCGGATTTTTATTTTTTATCAAAGGCCTCAGGTCATTTGATGAAATGATAAGCGATCTGCTTTGGCCGGGCTCAGTTTAATCCGGACAAAGAACTGATCGGGTTCTCATTGGTAACCTGATATCTTAACGGTGAAATGATCTGAGTCCGGTCTAAAACGGGTTAACTATTTTAAAATAAAATAGTTGAATTCTGATTGACAGCGTGAGGCAGCATGAGATCCCGATTCAGATTGATCATGGTAAGTTTCAGTTGAATCCGCAGAATCAGGCAGTACAGAATGGATCCGCTTCTTTTGACCTGTCCAGCATAAAAAAGCTTTTTTCCATTGATATGATGCTCTGCTTCTAACTGCATTAAGATTATTCAGGGGCATTGGCGATGCCGGTCCTGTATTTTCCTGAATAAAAAAATCCGGGCAGATTCCGGTTCGCTGAGTATGAGGGAACCTGCTGCAACTTTTCATCAGGCAAATCTGTAAGTATATTAAAAACGGGGCTGATGCAGGCCCTGCTGTGACATTGTTCATCAAATTTCCCTTAAACAAAATAAAAACCGCCGAATATTCGGCGGTTTTCCTATTTTTGTGCTACTAATACTTAATAGAAATGTCTGAAATTGAGAACCTGCAAACTCAAAACATCAAGAATAATCCGAAGATCATGAAGGCATGGGCCGTCTATGACTGGGCCAATT
>JAKOOI010000031.1 GCA_022701475.1 Weeksellaceae bacterium | reverse complement strand
ACGTCAGAAGTCTGATGGGCTCCTGTTTTGTCTTTCAGCAGGAACCCGAACCTTCCGATTCCCGTTCTGCCGTAAAAGACAGTCGGGGTAAAGGTAAGGGAATAGGTATCCGTTGCCGGATTGTAGTTCAGTTTATTGGCATCATTGGAATTGTTCCATGAGCCGTTGGTAGGACAGTCCTGGCTGTTCTGGTAATTGACGTCCAACGACCACGACCACAGGTATACTGCATTATTGGAAATACCCCAGGCGGTTTCGTCGATCTGGCTGCCGGGTACAGTTAGCGTGATAGCATCCGTCTCATTAAAAGGATTCGGATTAATGGTATAGCTGATCTGCCCGAGCATCAGAGCAATGGCAAACAGCAGGATACCGGAATAAAGTTTTTTCATAAAATTGAAATTAATTATAAATACTAAAGTACTTCATTTTTTGAGATCTTTTCATTTTTTTATCAAAAAGCAGAAATTTTAACGTCCTGAAAATTATAAGGTAAGAAATAGCATAGTGTTATCTGCGTTGCCGGAATACAGGTTTGCGGATAATAAAAAAATCCGGTACAGAACAGTGCCTGACCGGATTCCGAATGTAATTTAAATAAACTATTAAAATTAGGTTTTTTAGTGAGCTAAAGGAAGTGCTATTTCAGAAGCATTAGTTCTTAATTATTTTTTTAGACATCATCTGTCCGTTTTTAAGCTTTACTTCTATGATGTAAACCCCATTGGATGCGCTCTGCAGATCAATCTGATCACCGGAAAACGGCGCCGGTATTTTCTGGCCAGGGCTATTGAAAACACTTACTGATTCTATGGATGCATCTGCTTTTATATAAACTACTCCGCGGGTAGGGTTAGGGTAAAGCGCAACAGAATTTACGGTAAGGTGGTTTTCAGACGTTGAAAGCCCTATAGCCTCTTTTATACAGCGTACCGATTCTCCCTGCCCTCTGGGAGCACCGGAACCGGCATTAGCAATAGTTGAACCGATATACAGGTACTTTCCTCCCGAGTTGGCCGTATCCGAACTCCAGTAGTATCCTCTGGTACCGACATAGGTTAAACTGCTGTTCGTATTGCTTCTGTAACCGGCAGCCGGCAGCTTCAGGCGGCTGTTGTAAGCAGAGGCCGGATTGCCTATGCCCTCTGCAGTGACAGCGATGGCCCAGTCGTTCTGGGAAGGAAGCTTCCATCCCGGTCCGATTGCTTTGCAGGGATCCGCGCCTACCGCTGATGTTACGCCGGACACCGAAGCAGCATTCCATCCATCGCTGGTTGCATTGGAAGACCACCAGGAAGCGGAACCTGAACCTATGATAAACATGCCCGGTCCGGTAATTCCTTCGGGAGAATTGGGTGCAGGCGCTACGGCAGTTGAGGAACTTCTCAGCTGATGCCCGTCGTCCCACCTTCCCCATTGGAAAAGATCACCGTAAGATTCCGTATCATCCGCAGAAGTGGCTACGCGGCCGCTCCCCAGATTCTGCTGCAGCCAGATCTTTCCGTCAGCTCCTCTCACAGTAGTATAATAAACCGTCTGGCCGCCGTACGTGAATTTTGTACAGCTTACATCTCCCGGATTATTTCCCGGATCGGTATTGCTGCAGGCTGGGGTCAGCGAAATTCTTTTTACCCTGATCCCGTTCTGGGAATAAGCCAGTACCAGGTAATTCTGTGCCGGGTCTACTGCAAGATCATTGTATGTCGCCTGTCCGTCTGAAATAAAATCTCCGCCAAAGGCCTTCCAGGTTTGGGTAGCCGTATCCAGTCTGTATACCGTATTGCGCAGAAGATCATCATTTTCCCAGCGGCTGGCGACTACATACGGAGTTCCCGATGCCGTTACGGCAATGGCAACATGCTGTACCTTTCCGGAAGAAAAGTTGGCATTTCCCAACTGTATCCAACCGGTTCCGTTGAATTTCTTTACATTCAGTTTCTGACCGCTTGCCGCATTGGAAACATAAGCCACATACAGATGATCCGCTGCATCAATTGCTATGTCGGAAGTATACTGCTCACCTGATGAAGCAGCGTCCACCATACTTCCGCCTGTTACTATCCACTGATCGGAAGGTGTTGCCGAAGCTGTATTTTCGTAGACTTTTACACTGCCGCTGCCTGCGCTGCAGGTATACACTTTGTTATTGCTCCCGATCACCATTTCTGCAAAAGCGGCTCCGCCGGAAAATCCTGTATTGCCAACCTGTTCCCAGGCCCCGTTTGCATACCGCCGGACCGTTCCTGAATTCTGACCGGAAAAGGTATACAGCACATCGGAAGCAGAAACGGCTGAAGCATGATAATTGATGGAAGCATCTGCTGCATCGGGCAGCTGGATCCAGGAAGTCCCGTTAAATTTATGGACTTCCATTCCGGCTCCGGGCCAGCCAATCTGATTGGTGTAGTACAGATTTCCCGTATGATCTGCGGATAATGAATTGTATAAGGCTGTGCCATTGGTAATCCCTGCATTTCCGCCTGCATAAGACCACGTATTCCCATCGAATACCTGGACAGACCCTTTGCCAACAGAAGTATCATAATAAGAAATAAAATATCTGTTTCCCCTGACAGCCAGATTATTATTGCTCCCTCCTGCTGCTGAAACGATTTCGGAACCGCCTACATTTTCCCATTGCTGGGCAGGTAAATGACTTGTCGCTACGACCATAAAAGCAAATGCTGCTTTGGTTTTATGTACTGAAAAACGTATTTTTCTAAACATCTCTACTGTATTTAATTCTTGATGATTTTTTTGATGATTTTCTGCCCGTTCCTTACTGCAATTTCTACCCAATAAATTCCCGGAAAAAGATTTCCCGTATCGATTTTTCCGTCAGCATACTGTACTTTTATTTCCCGGCCGGACGCGTCGGTAACATGCACATATTCTATTTCATCATCCGCATTCAGATAGAGGACCCCGCGGGTCGGATTCGGATATAGCATGACAGCAGTTTTCCTGAAATCAGAAACCGAAAGTGAAGAGGCTTCCTTTATGCACCGGACCGACATTCCCCCGTCACGGCTGCCGCTGTTGGTAAGAGCGGAATACTGGCTGATGTACAGATGCTGGCCGGAACCATTGTAGGGCGACGGTGAAGAAGACCAGAGGTACAGCCGGGTTCCGGGTGAAAAGATGCCGTTGTAGTCCTTTATTCCTGCCGGAACCAGTTTTAAGTTGCTGGCAAATGCCGAACTTATGTCCGAAATATTTTCTGCCGTAAGCATAGCTTCAATCTCATCTACTGCTGGCAGCCTCCAGCCTGTTCCTATAGCCCTGCAGGGATCGGCTCCGTTTGAAACCGTGGCAGAAACAGGACTGCCTGCAGTCCATTGGTCATTTGCAGTCCCTTCGGACCACCAGTTGGACGGTGAGTTGTAGCCTGCGGAATAAAATGCAGTATTTCCGCCGCTTAGTCCGGAAGGATTGTTCGGCGACGGAGCTGTCGGTTTTAGCACGGAATTGATCAGCTGATGGCCATCATCCCATCTTCCCCATTGGAAAAGGTCACCATACGCACCGGTATCAGTTAATGACGCAGCTGCATTTGTGCTTCCCAGATTCTGCCGGAGCCAGATCTTTCCGTCTGCGCTTCTTACCGTTGAATACGTTACGGGCTGTCCCTGATACGTAAAAGATACACAACCAAGGCTTCCGGGCGTATTTCCGGGATCCGCACCGGTACAGTTTTGCGCTGCTGCATATTTCGGGACTATAAGCAGTAATGCCGCCAATCCTGTTGTACAGATAGAAGTAAATAATGTATTCATCCTTACATATTATTTTTATTTATTCTAAATTATAATTAATTTTGCGCAAAAGTACCTGAGATTTAAAACCGGGAGTTATCATTTCCGAATTTTTTGTTATCCTGTACTTAACTTTATTTAAAAATGCCGTAAAACTGTTCTTATGAAGAAGGAATTTTCTAAAGGATTATTATTCAGATCAGAAGACCTCTGTATCGTATCGCAGGAAGACTTTTTTTCTGAAAAATTTTCAAAAGCCGTGATGATTGAAGGGCAGTCGAGCTTCAACCTGCTTTTCCTGCTGAGTTCCGGTGTGCAGATGGAGGCAGAAGATTGCGGAACCCGCTTCCTGTTTAAAAAAAACCAGTATATTCTCCATTATTCGGACCGGGAAAGCAGAGCCGGACTCTGGACAGAACACCGTGAGCCGCTGAACTATTTTCATATCAGGATCAGTTATGATTTTATTTTCCGTCTGATTAATCCTGCACTGAACAGAGAAAATGCAGATATCCTTGAAGCTATGACCAGCAACCATTATATTTTCCTGCATAAACAAACGCCTCCTTTCATGACCGTAGAGATGCATATCATCCTGAAGGAAATCATCAGTTCCTCGAAAAAAGGGGTTCTGCAGAAACTTTTTGTGGAAGCCAAGGTGATCAAGCTCCTGATCCTCATCCTAGAACAGTTCGGCAACAAGAACAGGGCTGCGGAGACTCCGGAGATTCCTTCAAAAATAAAGAAATACATTGATGAAAATTACCACCGGAATATCAGGGCAGAAGAAATAGGAAAAAATATCGGTATCAACCAGACTACCGTCCGGAAAGCATTTAAAGCAGAATACCAAACGACAGTCAGCGATTATATGGCAGAGCTCAGGATGCTGAAAGCCAAAAAGCTGATTGTCGACCAAAAAATGATGATCAAGGAAATCGCTATTGAATGCGGCTATGAATATGTACAGAATTTCACCCGTGCCTTCAAGAAAAAGTTCGGGGTTTCTCCGGAGAGATTGAGAAACGGCAATAGCGGGTAAACAGAAAAACCGCCTATTCAGAATAAGCGGTTCATATATGTTGTTTTGCTTTGATATTGCTTCCCCGGAATTCAGGTGAGGAAACAATGACAAAATCAATTAATGATGATGTCCGTGGCTGTCATGACCATGGTCATGAATGAAAGGTCCGTGGCCTTTTGGCTCATTGTAGATTACTTCTGCTCCTTCCTGCTCGTATACCATTTTGCTTCTGATGTCTTCAGGGTCAAACGGCTTCACTTTACCGAAATATTCTTTCAGGCCTTCCGTTAACCACAATGGGATCACGAAACCGAAGAACATAAAGATACACCAGAACCCTACCAGGAACATAATGATGAAAAATACAGTCCAGAGGAACTGGTAAAACGGCCAAAATGCTGATAAAATCATTATCATTTCTTAAAGATTTTAGGCAAAAATAGGACTTTTTATTTTTTTATACAAAAGATAGCCGCCCTATTTCATTATTTATTTTGATTTTAAACTAATCAATGGGCCAGATCTGCAAAGAAATCATTCCCTTTATCATCCGAGATAATGAATGCCGGGAAATCCTTCACTTCAATCTTACGTACGGCTTCCATACCTAATTCAGGGAAGTCCACGACCTCAACGGAAAGGATATTGTCTTTGGCCAGGATGGCAGCCGGTCCGCCGATAGAGCCTAAATAGAATCCGCCGTATTTTCCGCAGGCAGTGGTAACATCCTTGCTCCGGTTTCCTTTGGCCAGCATAATCATGCTGCCGCCGCGGCTCTGGAATTCATCCACATACACATCCATCCTTCCGGCTGTCGTTGGCCCGAAACTTCCTGAAGCCATTCCTTCCGGGGTTTTTGCAGGCCCTGCGTAATAAATCGGGTGGTTTTTGAAATATTCAGGCATCGGCTGCCCGCTGTCGATGATTTCCTTGATTTTGGCATGGGCGATATCCCTTGCCACGATGAGGGTACCATTTAGTTTCAGCCTCGTCCTGATCGGATATTTTGAAAGTTCCGCCAATATTTCAGGCATCGGCCGGTTCAGGTCTATTTCCACAGCTTCTTCCAGATGCGGCGGCGTATCCGGCAAAAACCTCTTCGGGTTCTCTTCCAGCTGCTCCAGGAAAATCCCGTCTCTGGTGATCTTTCCTTTGATATTACGGTCTGCAGAACAGGAAACGCCCATTCCCACAGGGCAGGAAGCAGCGTGGCGCGGAAGCCTGATCACTCTTACATCATGGGTAAGGTATTTCCCTCCGAACTGTGCCCCGATGGCGCTTTCCTGGCAGATCTTCTGCACTTTTGCTTCCCATTCCAGGTCACGGAATGCCTGTCCGGCTTCGTTTCCTTCCGTGGGAAGGTGGTCATAATATTTTGCCGAAGCTTTTTTTACCGCTGCCAGGTTCGCCTCTGCGGAAGTTCCTCCGATGACCAGTGCCAGGTGATATGGCGGACATGCCGCTGTTCCCAGGTCTGAAATCCGTTCTTTTACAAAAGCTTCCAATGCCTTTTCATTCAGCAAAGACTTTGTCTTCTGGTAAAGAAAGGTTTTATTGGCTGAACCTCCGCCTTTGGTCAGGAATAAAAACTCATAATAATCCCCTTTCTTCGCATAGAGATCAATCTGTGCCGGAAGGTTGGAACCTGAATTTTTCTCATCAAACATCGTTAACGGCACTACCTGAGAATATCTTAAGTTCCTTTTCTGATAGGTATTGTAGATTCCCCGGCTCAGGTATTCCCCGTCATCCACGCCTGTGTACACATTTTCCCCTTTCTTACCCATTACGATAGCGGTTCCCGTATCCTGGCAGGACGGAAGAGCTCCTTCGGCGGCCACGGCAGCATTCTGCAACAGGTTGTAGGCTACGAAGCGGTCATTATCCGTAGCTTCGGGATCGTCAATAATCCTTCTCAGGCTTTCAAGGTGCGAAGACCGCAGCATAAAGGAAACGTCTGCCATCGCTTCTTCCGCAAGCAGTTCAAGGCCTTTCGGATCAACGGTTACAATTTCCCGGCTGCCCAGGGTTTCCACTTTTACATAGTCTGAAGTAAGCTTTCTGTAGACGGTATCGTCTTTCTGAATCGGATAAGGATCCTGATATCTAAATTCCATTCACTTTTTATTTGGGTGCAAAAATAAAACTTCAGAAAAAAAGCATGAGGAAAATCAGCTGTCTCAACTCATATTTATAATGATTATAAATTGCAGATGTTTCAGGCAATGATTAACTTTAGGGAAACTTTTTAAACCATAAACAGCACAAAGGTTTTTGATTTTTTTAGTTTAATGAAATCGTATTCAAAGAGCACAAGTTTTTAAATCTCTGATTTGATTTTTCTTGTGAACTTTACAGGCTTTATTATCCATCTTAAAATTGAAACTGAATCTTCTGTGTTTTTATGGTTAAATTAAATCTATCCATCACAATGAATTACAGAATAGAGAAAGACACCATGGGTGAAGTGCAGGTTCCTGCAGACAAATTCTGGGGTGCCCAGACCGAGAGATCCAGAAATAATTTCAAAATCGGGCCGGAAGGTTCCATGCCTCATGAGATCATTGAAGCTTTTGCCTACCTGAAGAAAGCGGCAGCTTTTACGAATACGGATTTAGGCGTCCTTCCTGCTGAAAAGAGGGATCTGATCGCCCATGTCTGTGATGAAATCCTGGAAGGCAAACTGAATGACCAGTTTCCGCTGGTCATCTGGCAGACCGGCTCGGGAACCCAGTCCAATATGAATGTGAACGAAGTGATTTCCAACAGGTCACACGTAAACGGCGGCGGAATCCTGGGAGAGAAAGCGGAAGTCCACCCGAATGATGATGTCAACAAATCCCAGTCTTCCAACGACACTTATCCTACTGCCATGCACATTGCCGCTTATAAAAAAGTAGTGGAAACCACCCTGCCTGCAGTAGAAAAACTAAAAAATACGCTAGCCGATAAAGCAGACGCCTTTAAGGATATCGTAAAAATCGGTAGAACCCATCTCATGGATGCCACTCCCCTGACTTTAGGACAGGAATTCTCAGGATACGTAGCCCAGCTGAATTACGGAATCAAGGCGCTGAAAAACACGCTTCCTCACCTCTCTGAGCTTGCTTTGGGCGGAACAGCTGTAGGTACAGGGCTAAATACCCCGCAAGGCTATGATGTAAAGGTGGCTGACTATATCGCGCAGTTTACAGGCCTTCCTTTTGTAACCGCTGAAAATAAATTCGAAGCACTGGCCGCCCATGATGCCATCGTGGAATCTCACGGAGCACTGAAACAGCTGGCAGTTTCCCTATATAAAATAGCTCAGGACATCAGGCTGCTGGCGTCAGGGCCACGCTCCGGAATCGGGGAAATCCATATCCCGGAAAATGAACCCGGATCCTCCATTATGCCGGGTAAAGTAAACCCTACCCAGAATGAAGCGATGACCATGGTCTGTGCCCAGGTATTAGGAAACGACACCACCATTTCATTTGCCGGAACCCAGGGAAATTATGAGCTGAATGTCTTCAAGCCGGTAATGGCTTATAACTTCCTGCAGTCCGCCCAGCTGATTGCAGACGCCTGTATCTCATTCAATGACCACTGTGCAGCAGGAATCGAACCCAACCATGAAAGAATCAAGGAACTGGTAGACAAGTCTCTTATGCTGGTGACTGCCCTGAACACGCATATCGGTTATGAAAATGCCGCCAAAATTGCCAAAACCGCCCATAAGAACGGGACTACCCTGAAAGAGGAAGCGGTAAACCTCGGCCTTTTAACGGCTGAACAGTTTGACGAATGGGTAAAGCCGGAAGATATGGTGGGAAGCCTTAAATAAATCCACAGATCAGATTTAAATAATTATATTGCAAAAGGCGCCGGAAAAGATATTTTTTCCGGCGTTTTGCTTATATATGAATGGTTATGTGTTTTTTATTTTAAATCTATGAACTTATAATCCCAGAGAAACTCCAA
Organism: Weeksellaceae bacterium; assembly: GCA_022701475.1. Classification (GTDB taxonomy): domain Bacteria; phylum Bacteroidota; class Bacteroidia; order Flavobacteriales; family Weeksellaceae; genus Chryseobacterium. The sequence goes on along the minus strand of JAKOOI010000031.1, from coordinate 3,970 downwards.
AAACCAAAGCTTTGTCATTCGGAAAGTTCCCGCCTTTAAAAAAGTTGGTAAAATCTTTTTTTACAAAAAGACTGAAATCATTGTACGAAACGGCAAACTGAGCCCCACACAGGAAAGGATTAACCTGATAATTCCCTCTGTCTCTGAAATCAGGACCGTCGCCACTCACAATATTATTTGTTGACATTTTAAGTCCGCCGTAAAAATATCCGGCCACTTTAAATCCGTCCCTGAAATTTCTGTACCGGATGTCCATTCCTGCATTTTTCAGTTTAGAAAAATTATACTGTAATCCTAAAGGGACAATAATATATCCTGTTCTCAATTTATTTTTATCTAAACTCTTGTCGTACTTAGCCAAATAAATACTCCCGGCAGAATCCTTATTAAAATAAAGATTATTATCAATACGAAGCGTCCTCCATGAAAATCTGATCCCGGAAATCAGCCCCAAAGGACTCGTTTTGCTGAACTGATAGCTAAAGTTTAATCCAAATTCAAGATTACTTGCATATCCTATGTTTTTATCCAGTTCATTATCATGCAGATTATTCGTAAGATTCATGATTCCGTAAGAAAAATAGCTTGAAAATATCTTTTTAGGACGGAGTTTTTCCAGAATTTTAGCTTTGAGCTCTTCATTTGAAGTTGCATCTGTATTTAATAGTGAATATTTTACCTGCTTTTGGATCACGGCATCTAGATCAAAGCCCAGCTCTTCAATTCTCTTATCAATCTTTTCTGAATAATGTTCGGCAATCTTGGCTTTTTGTTTATCAAATTCGGTTTTATCTACATTTTTATTTTGAAGAGACGACAATTCATCTTCCATCAATTTCTTTTCTTCTTGAATAATATCATCAATTTCTTTGGCATATTCATCCACTTTTTCTTTTACGACAGGGCTTACTTTTTCATTGTCTTTTGAAGAAGGCAGGCTGAAAGACCAGTTAGACTGCGAATAGGCATTGCCGCATAGAAGACACGCAAAAGCCATCATGATAAAATTCTTGATCATATTATTATTTTATTATTATTAAAATTTGTTTAATTTCCGCTTATTTCGATAGACGCAACATTACTTTTACCTTTGCTTTTTTGTATGGCATCTTTATGCTCTACTGAAAATAATAATGTAGAAGGATCAACATATCTTTTCTTTTTTCCTGAAATTTTTACAGAATCTGATTGTACAAAAATTTTTTCAGGCTCTCTTTTAGAAATATTTGCTATAATTGCCTGAGTACTTTCTTTATTCAAAAGCAAATCTTTTCGTTCGACAGTAAGCTGTGATGGTAAAGATTTTTCTTTTTTTTCAGGTGAAGGCTTTTCTACTGTAATAGATTTTTTTGGATTTTGATTTAAAAATTCAGAAGAGTTCACCGATGGTTGCCCTGTTTTGTTTTGAACTGCCGGAATTCTAATTTCAGCGACCGTTTCAGGATTTTCGTCTTGTTTGTTTTCTTTATTAAAAAACAGGATCACTCCCAAACTAAAGGTCAAGACTAAACAGGCCGCCACCAAAAACCAATTAATGTTTGCCGTTGATTTCTTTTCAGCAGACTGGACTTCAATTTCTGACCACAAATCTCTTGAAGGAATAATTTCCCGCTCTTCGAGCTGTTTCCTGATTTCCTGTTCTATAGTATTGTTAAAATTTTTCATTTTGTAATGATTTTTGCTGTTGAAAATAAATTTTCCTCATCTTCTCTTTTGCACGGAATAGTTGTGTTTTGCTTACCGCTATTGAAATCCGCAGGATCTCAGAAATTTCCTGGTGTGAATAATTTTCCAGGACGTAGAGATTAAAAACCATTCTGTATGCATCCGGAAGCTGATCGAGAAGGTCCTGCGCATCAAAATCAAACGCTATATCTTCTTCATAGATCTCTCCCAGATATGACTCGCTAATATCATCCAGATAGAAGACCGTCTTATGACTTTTAATGAAATTCAGGCATTCATTTACCACAATCCTTCTCGCCCAGCCTTCCAGGCTGCCTTCCCCACGGAAACTTTCTATGCTTCTGAAAATCTTGCAGAATGCTTTAATTACGCAGTCTTCCGCCTGGTATACATCGCTGATGTAGCTTCTGCTTACACTCAGGAACTTTTTTACATTACGGTCATAGAAAATCTTTTGCGCCGCCGGATCCTGTTTCTTCAGGCGGCCCGGCAAATCATTTTTTTTATTTCCGGACAGAAGCTTCATAGTAATTTGTTTCTATAGGTAAGACAGCAAAAGAACGAAAAGGTTACAGCCCCGGAAAAAATATTTTGCATTTTTTTATTTTTTTGATCCCGTTACTTCCTAAATGATGAAATACAGACATACGGATCTCCGATCGACAGGCCGTAAAATAAAAAGCCGGACAAAAAAAGTCCGGCCTGCATCTTTATGTTTTAACTGATCAGCTCAGCATGCGCTGCGCTTTTTTTACCCCTTCCACCAGAAGGTCAATTTCATCAAATGTATTATAGACGGCAAAACTTGCCCTTACCGTTCCGGCAATATTGAAATATTCCATAATCGGCTGGGTGCAGTGATGTCCGGTTCTGACGGCAATGCCCAGCTTATCCAGGATCATTCCGACATCGGAAGCGATTCCTACCCCTTCCAGGTTAAAAGAAACCACGCCGGTTCTTTTTGCTTTTTCACCATAGACTTTCAGGCCGTCCAGCTCCAGGAGCTTTTTCTGGGTATACTCAAGCAGTGCATTCTCATGATGCTGAATATTTTCGTGGCCGATGCCGAGGATAAAATCCGTGGCCGCACCCAATGCGATATTTCCGCCTACGTTCGGCGTCCCGGCTTCGTATTTGAAAGGCAGGGCTGCATAGGTTGTTCCTGTGAACGAGCAGGTGGCGATCATTTCACCACCTCCATGAAAGGGCGGCAGTGCTTCAAGAAGCTCCTGTTTCCCGTATAAGATCCCGGTTCCCATCGGCGCATACATCTTGTGGCCTGAGAAGACAAAGAAATCACAGTCCATTTCCTGAACATCGATTTTGAAATGCGGAGCCGACTGAGCTCCGTCAATCACGATATAGGCTCCGGAATTTTTCCTTGTTTTCTCAATAATTTCCTTTGCAGGATTGATCACCCCCAGCGCATTGGAAACCTGGTTGATAGAAACGATTTTTGTTTTTTCACTGATCATCTGATCAAACGCCTCCAGATCGAGTACTCCGTTCCCATCCATCGGGATTACCCTGAGAATCGCTCCTGTTCTTTCGCAAAGCAGCTGCCATGGAACAATATTGGAATGGTGCTCCAGATAGGAAATGATGATTTCGTCGCCTTTTTTTAATTTCTGCGTTAAAATATAAGAGATCAAATTCAGCCCTTCCGTAGTTCCTTTGGTAAAAATGACTTCAAAATCATGCTTTGCATTGATGAATTTCTGTATTTTTCTTCTGGAAAGTTCCATTTCTTCAGTAGCCAGCTGGCTCAGCGTATGGATTCCCCTGTGAACATTGGCATTAAGCTCGGTATAATACCGGTTCCATACCTCCAGTACGGAATCCGGTTTCTGTGAAGTGGCGGCATTGTCCAGGTACACCAAAGGTTTCCCGTTCACCTGCCTGTCTAATATAGAAAACTGACTTCTGATTTCCTGAATGTCAAACATGTATTGCAATTTTAAATTAATAGGTCCTTATTTAGAACCCTTCAAATTTACGGCTTTTTTTCCGAAAGGAAACTGACGGTTGTTAGCTCTGCTCTGTATCTCAATAGAAAGATTCAATGGATTTAATGTAAATATTTTAAGCACCAGGCCTGATAAAAGGAGACCGGAGCTTTATTAAGTAACCATTACATCCGGTTTGATTGCAATATAAAGATCACTGTTTTTTTTAACTCTTTTATATTTCCAGGATTATAAAGCCGTTCCACTTATAAAAACTCACCCGGATTTCTAAAATCAGAGTTTTATCTTAACCATAAAAAAACCTGCCAATAAATTGA
>JAKOOI010000023.1 GCA_022701475.1 Weeksellaceae bacterium | reverse complement strand
GGCACGATCCTCATGAACTGACCGCTGAAAAACCCGTTGAAGATCTGCACCCTTTCGTTAACGGCAATCACTTCCTTGTCATAGTTGGTCTGTTCGGCCGGCTTTTTACGGAAAGCGGTATTGTAGTCATTTTCCAGGATGTAGGAAAGGTTTCCGTTGGCATCAGCCGGGAAAAGGTTCATCAGTGAAGTGTATCCCTCCTCGTCGGCGTTGGTCTTCTTCATCAGCTCATCCCCGCCTTTCGTTCCCACTTTGATCATCGGGACCATCGTCCAGCTTGGGGTATCGGTATTTACCGACAGGAACCACTGATTGGCCGTCAGCGACTCTCCGTTCGTTCCCTTGAACTCATCTTTTTTGTAAAGCTTTCTTAATACGTCGAGTGCCTCAGTATTGATCGGAACGATCCGGCCTTCAATATTCTGCACCAGGATATATCCGAATTTGTCGGCATGTTCTTTACTGATTTTGTTGCGGGCGATGATCTCATCGGCAGAAATCCTTTTCATGCGGGTCAGCGGGGCTGCCAGCGAATTCTGCTGAACAGGAGCCGTTTCCGGAGCTGCTGCATGATTGTGCGGCTCACCCTCCGTATGCACATGCGTACCGCTTCCGTCATCCGTTCCGTGGGTCTCGATTTTCTGGGCATTCAGCCCAAGGCTCAGGAACAGCAGGATCAGCATCGCTGCTCTTTTTTTGTTGATCTCTTTCAGCATCGTATTCAGTTTCCAGAAATGGGTGCCTTTCCAGAAGAACGTAAAGAAAAGTCCTCCGAACAGAAAAGCATATCCGATGTAGGAGATCAGGGTGCCCCAGTAATCGTGGTTGACGGAAAGCACGGTTCCCATCCTGTCGGGATCGAAGCTGGACTGGAAGAACCGGTATCCTTTATGGTTCAGTACGTGGTTCATATAAATTTTAAACGGGGTTTGTTTCCCTTCGTCCACAATTTTGATGTGGCTTTCGTAAGCACTTGGCGATGAGCTGCCCGGATAGGTCTCCATTACGAAGTCATCGAGTTTTAATGCAAATGGCGTATTGTAAATTTTAGGTCCGAAACCTACCATGATGTTCAGTCCGTCCATGGTAACCTGCTTATAGGCATTGGGATTTCCTTTTTCCACAGACAGGTCTACCAGCTGTTTTGTCTTCGGTCCCTGGATTTCCACTGTCAGCATATCCGGAACGTTCTGGTCTTTTTTACGGTCGCCTTCATACGCGATCAGCCTTCCTTTTTTAAGGCCTTCCGGTATAACAAGCTTCAGTTCGTTGATGCTGTACAGGCTTCGCAGGGCCAATGGCTGGAATTCATTCTTTGTGGTATTCCCTGTAGCCTGTGTGGCCATCGTCATGTAGGTAGCGTCAACCGGCGTTTTGATAAACAGCTTTCCGCCTTCGTTTTTGAATTCCACAGCGCCTTCAATCGCTCTGTTGAAAGTAACCAGCGTTCCGTTGATGGATTTCGTTTCTCCCGGCCTGATGTAAATGTTCTGCCTTCCGGTCTGCCCGGTAGAAACCAGATGAAGGTATTCTGCCCCGCTAGGTTCTGCCACCAGGCTGTCTTTTTTTCTCTGCACGTAGTCTTTGGCCTCCACCTTCAGCTGTTTTCCGCGGAATTCATAGGTTGCGGAAAAATCTTTGTGAAGCGGAGACATCAGGTAAGGGATGTCCTGGTAATTGAGCACATCGCCTTTCTCCTCGATCTGCACCTTGAAAAAGTTTTTATCCGTTACGATTTCATTGGAAGTCTCGCCTTCACGGATGTGCATCGTTCCTTCAAAACTGATGTAGCGGGTAATGGCGCCGCCGATAAAAATCAGCACAAAAGCAAGGTGGAAAACCAGTACCGGCCATTTCTCTTTTCTCCAGAGCCTGTATCTGCCGATATTGCCGATGAAGTTGAGAATAAGCAGGAACATGATCAGTTCAAACCATTTTGCTTCATAAATTAATGCTTTTGCCGTGGGGGTTCCGTAGTCGTTTTCTAAGAACGTTGCATAAGCCATTGCGAATGCATACACCAGCAACAACACAGCCATTGTTCTGGTCGAGATAAGAATATCCTGGAGCTTCTTCATGTTATAAATATACTTGATAGGCAAAAATAAGGATGATAAACTACAAAGACGCCAAAAAAAGCTGTTATTTATCATTTTATAAAGCATTGTTCTTATTTTGAAGGATTCTTAATAAGAACGTCTGCCATTGGAAAAATTTTAATTTTTATGATTTTTATTTGAAGAAAACCAGAATGATCTTATCTTTATATGCCATCGAAATATGCCATCGAAGTGATACGGCTGTAAAAAACGGAAAAGGTTACAGGAAATACACCCAGCCCGGGACTGTTATCATGCCTGAAGACAGGGGTTGTCATTGCCGGTTTTCTTTATATTCCTGTATTTTTTACGGTAAAAAAGATTCCTTTAGTATGGAAAAAACATTAAATTTGCCCACATTGACATTATGGACAAGATTACACCAAAAAAACAGCAGGAGTTACCTGAAAAAGGTAAATTTTTATCGAAACCGAGAGTCTTTTCCGGACTTATATGCATCCTTTTTTCCGTGGTGCTTGCTTTTTCATTTATTTCTTACCTGATGAACTGGAAAGCTGATCAGAGCCAGGCAGGAACCATGCTGGATAAAACCACCAAATCTTCCAATCTTTTCGGTAAGCTCGGCGACTGGCTCGGAAATGTATTTATCTTTGAAAGCATCGGGGTGGCATCGTTTATCATCGCTTTTCTTTTTCTGGTATTCGGTACGCTGATCCTTAAGAAAAAGATCTTTAAACCCTGGAAGACCGTAGGGCATTCCCTTTTCTTTATCTGCTGGCTTCCTGTACTGTTCGGGGCGATTACCAAAGGACAGGGTGTCCTCAGCGGCGTATACGGCTACCAGATCATGGATTCCCTGAATGCCATCATCGGTTCGGCCGGACTCTGGATGGTGCTTGCTTCCAGCATTGCCCTGTATTTTATCCTTGAGTTCAACCTGCGCCCGAGTTCCATCAAATCCAGATTAAATGATATCAACGAAAATACCATCGGAAGGGTAAAATCGATGATGCCGAGTTCCGATGAAAATTTCGAGGCGGATGAAGAGCTGATTGAAGAAGCCGGTATTGCTGCAAAAGAAGAGATCCCGGCTGCTGTTACCGTAACAGAACCCGTAAAATCCAGACCGAAAACCAAAATTCAGGAGCCGGAACCGGTTTCCCTGCCGAAAGGGTTCCCGGAAGTTCCCGTAACATCCGGGCCCGAGCCTATCGTTACCCCGAACCACACTTCATTTGAAGAAGAAAGCAAAAAAATAAAAGAAGATTTTCCACAGCCGGTAAATATCGATTTCAGTGTGGGTTCCAAACGGTCCGTTCCGGTTTCCAGCCCGCAGGATGCATTTGATATGACACCTTCTGCACCCGTAATCACCTTGCCAAAGGAAGAGCTGAAGAAAGAGGAACCCAAAGAAGACATTAAATTCAATGTAGAAGTGGCACCGGTGATAGACACCCTGGATGATTCCGATAAAAAATCGAACGAACTGGTACAAAAGCATGGACTTTATGACCATACCCTGGACCTTGCCAACTTCCAGATGCCTACCATCGACTTGCTGAAAGAGTATGGAAATGAAGAAATATCCATTAATAAAGAAGAACTTGAAGAGAATAAAAACAAGATCGTAGGCCTGCTCAAAAATTTCAATGTAGGCATTGCTGAGATCAAGGCCACCATCGGGCCCACCGTTACGCTCTACGAGATCGTCCCGGAAGCGGGGATCCGGGTAGCGGCCATCAAGAAGCTCCAGGATGACATTGCCCTGAACCTTTCCGCACTCGGAATCCGGATCATTGCCCCGATGCCCGGAAAAGGAACCATCGGGATTGAAGTTCCGAGGAAGAACCCCACCATGGTTTCCATGCGTTCGGTCATTGCGTCCCATAAATTCCAGAATACCGATATGGACCTGCCGGTGGTTTTCGGAAAGACGATTTCCAATGAGATTTTCATGGCCGACCTTTCCAAAATGCCCCATCTGCTGATGGCAGGTGCTACCGGCCAGGGTAAATCCGTAGGGATCAATGCCATCCTTACCTCCCTGCTGTATAAAAAGCATCCGAGTGAGCTGAAATTCGTTATGGTGGATCCCAAGAAGGTAGAGCTTTCTCTCTATTCCAAGATCGAAAGGCATTACCTAGCCAAGCTGCCGGATACGGATGACGCCATCATTACGGACACCAATAAGGTAATCAATACCCTGAACTCGCTTTGTATCGAAATGGACACCCGTTACGACCTGCTGAAAAATGCCTTCTGCAAAAACCTGAAGGAGTATAATAAAAAATTTGCGGAAAGGAAGCTTAATCCTGAAAACGGACACCGCTACCTGCCCTATATCGTTCTGGTAGTGGATGAATTTGCCGATCTTATCATGACAGCCGGGAAAGAGGTGGAACTGCCGATTGCCAGGCTGGCGCAGCTGGCCCGGGCCGTAGGGATCCACCTCATTGTAGCAACCCAGAGACCATCCGTAAACGTCATCACGGGGATGATCAAGGCCAACTTCCCCGCAAGGGCTGCCTTCAGGGTGATTTCCAGCGTGGATTCCAGGACCATCCTCGATTCGCCGGGTGCAGACCAGCTGATCGGCCGCGGAGATATGCTGTATTTCAACGGGAACGAAATCCTGAGGCTGCAGTGTGCGTTTGTGGATACTCCGGAAGTGGAAAGAGTGGCGGAATTCATCGGTGAGCAGAAAGGCTATTCTTCTGCATTCCTGCTGCCGGAATATGTTTCCGAAGATTCTTCCGGAACGGTGAGCACTTTTGACCCGAATGAAAAGGATGCCTTGTTTGAAGAGGCGGCACGGATTATTGTTTCTACGCAGCAGGGTTCCACATCCATGCTCCAGAGACAGCTGAAACTAGGCTACAACCGCGCGGGAAGGATCATGGACCAGCTGGAGGCAAGCGGTATCGTAGGCGGCTTCAACGGGGCAAAAGCGAGAGAAGTGCTCATCAGCGACCAGCATTCTTTGGAACAGTTTTTGGAAGACCTGCGCAGCTAAATTAGATTAAACATCCATTTAACTTTTACCTTTAACAAAAGTCTAAGATTAAAGATTTACCAAAATGAAAAACATTGTTTCAAAAGTTATCATCAGCAGCATGGCAGTGGGAACCATCGGCTTTGCACAGGCCCAGAAAATTGACGCGAAAGCCAAAAAGATACTGGATGATGTAACGGCCAATTATAATTCCAAAAAGAATTCCTATTTTAAATTTTCTTTCGGAACGGGAACCAACGACCAGGTAGGAAAGACAGAACCCGGAATTTATTATGCCGCCGGCGATAGGTACAAGCTGAAAATCATGGAGACGGAACAGATTTTCGACGGGAATAAAATCTACAATATCAATACCGAAGATATGGAAGTAACAGTGGCCAGGCCGAACGGAAGCAGCTCGATGTTCTCCCCTATCAACTACCTTTCCACCTACCGTAAAGATTACAATGTTGCTTACAGCGGTAAGAAGAACGTGAACGGGGTCAATACGGATCTGATCAAACTCACTCCGGTTAAGTCAAACGGAATCAAATACGTATACTTATTTGTTGATACGGCAAAAAAACAGATGGTGAAGCTTGAGCAGCATGGCAACAACAATGATGTGGCGGTCATTGCCATCAAGGAATATAAAGAAAACCAGAACCTGGATCCGGGCATGTTTGTTTTCGATAAAAGCAAGTATAAGAATTACCTGATCACCGAACTCTGAGTTAAAGACACTGCTGAAGCCGCCTGATCTACAGGACATTTTATCAGGAAGGGCATTTCCGGTTTTATCATGTAATAAAATTTCATAAAATATAAAAGCTGCAAAGGAAACTTTGTGGCTTTTTCATTAATTTTGGCGAATGTTTAAAATACTAGACCGCTATATTATTAAAACCTTCTTCGGACCGTTTTTCTTTATATTCAGCGTACTGTTTTTCATTTTTATCGTGAACATCGTATGGGTTCAGCTGGGACAGTTTATGGGGAAAGGGCTCAGCACTTTTCAGATCCTCAAGCTTCTATTTTACCTTGGGGTCAATGTGATCAGCATGGTACTGCCGCTGACCATTTTACTGGCGAGCATTATGGCCTTCGGGGAATTCGGGGAACGGTATGAACTTGCCGCCATGAAAGCCGCGGGAATTTCACTCACCCGCGTGATGCTTCCCTTACTTGGCGTTACGACGGTGATGGCTGTCATGCTGTACTTTTTCTCCAACAATATCATCCCGGATTTCCAGCGAAAGGCCAAAAATATGCTTTTCAATATTGCCCAGACCAAACCTGCACTGAACTTCACACCCGGCCAGTTCATCGACCAGATTCCGGGATACATGGTGAAATTCGATAAGATCACCGGGGAAAACGGGGAAAATATAGAAGGGGTTTTCATTCATAAAAAAGCCACCTCCTATGAAAACCAGCGTTCCATTGTGGCGCAGAAAGGGAAATTTGTACAGGCTGTTAATAAAAACTATCTTAAACTGGTCCTCTACAACGGTTACGTATATGAAGACAATTTTGAAGGAAGGGGCGAAAATGTACGGATCAAGCAGCCGGACCAGGCCATTAAATTTGATTCCCTGACTTCCCATTTCGACATCAGCGACATCATCAGCAAGGCCATCGAGGAAGAAAAAATCACCGATGATTACCGGTTCCAGACATTCACGGAACTGAACAAAACCATTGATAAGACCAAAAGCGATAACGATAAGTTTTTCACCACCGTAAATACTGATGTCCTGAACCAGACCAATTCCGTCATCAGCTATATGGATAGCAAACAGAACAGGGCGAAAGCCAGACCGAAGCAGCTCCTGAAAATGGATACTCTGAAAAGCGAAAAAAGGCTCGAGATCATTCATAACGCCTATAACAGGCTGGAAAGCCTGAAAGGCAGCCTCGAAGCAAAGAACAGTGAAATCGATCCGGGCGTGAAATATTACGGTAAGGTTGTTATTTATCAGCAGCGGATCATTACCTATTCATTTACCTGTATTATCTTCTTCCTGATCGGGGCCAGCCTCGGTTCCATCATCAGAAAAGGAGGAATGGGGCTTCCGGTCATAATTGCGATTGTCATTTTCATCGTTTTCTACATCATCAATGTAGGTACCGAAAATATGTCATGGTCGGGGAAACTGAATCCTTACCTGGCAGCCTGGATACCGAATATCATCCTCTTTCCTTTCGGCATGTGGATGACCTACAAGGCCCTCACTGACTCCCAGCTGTTTGATGCCGAGAAATACAAGGCATTCTTTAAACCGGTCACTCAATTTTTTGTGAAGGATAAAGAACATCAGCGGTATCAGTAGCAATTTATCTTACCATATGACAAAGACAGGCCCGGGAGAATCCGGGCCTTTATTTTTGCCTGACAGTATTTTGCAGGCAGGAACAGAAAGAATTGCAGAATAATGTTCTGAATTAACGAAGTCATCAGTAATCCGGTATCACATAACAGCAACGGACCATATCTTAAAATTAACTGATGTAGCAGATCTTTTACTGTTACTGTTGTTTTCGTGCTACCGGGTGGCTGATTCGTATCAAACTTTTGTTAATTTGATATTTATTTGAATTGAATAATTATCTTTGCCGGAATAGAATAATTAAAAACTTATGAAAAAACTAGTACTCGTGGGATTGATGAGCTTTATCTCATTACAGCTCAGTGCACAGGATGAAAACACCGAATATGAAATGAGGGTTGGTGAAAAACAAGGCTTCATTATTGATAAAGGCGG
>JAKOOI010000013.1 GCA_022701475.1 Weeksellaceae bacterium | reverse complement strand
ACAAGAGTCAAAGTCTTGTGTGCTGACCAATTACACTATGAATCACTTTTATAAGCAATGAGTAACTGGTAATCGGTAATCTAAATCATACTTCATAATTGCTTATTACTTATTACTCATATTCTGGCGGAACAGACAGGAATCGAACCTGTACCTTTAGTTTTTCAGACTAACGTGCAGACCTGCTACACCACTCTTCCGGCTTTTTTATGGGTAATGGGTTAATACTATTTTGCTGCCCCGGATTACTCATTACTTATGTTTGTACGGGAAGAGGGACTCGAACCCCCAAAAACCTGAGCCTAAATCAGGTGTGTCTGCCAATTCCACCATTCCCGCAGATGTATAATTATTGAAAAAGACAAGCTGCGATCAATCAGCATTCATCAGCTTATCTGCAAAATATAGGAGAAGACTGTCTATTAAAACGTTACCTGTTATGTTTTGTAAGATCTTCTGCGCTTGACAAAGCCTTCTCTCTATTGTTTTTGTGAATTATTCATTCCCTTTGCTCATCAATTTAATGGCAAGGCAAGATTCACTTTTTTCATCATTTGTCCTTTGTACTCTATAAGGGAATCGAACCCTTGTTTCCTGCTCGAAAGGCAGGCGTCCTGACCGTTAGACGAATAGAGCATTTGATGGTGAACTCCGATCTGCTGACTTATCAACAAATTCACTCGCGAAGGGAAATTCACCATTGACTATTCACTTATCCTTAGACCATCTGACCGGGAATCGAACCCGGACAACAAGAGTACAATTCCTGCATGCTGCCGTTACATTATCAGCGGTTGGTGGAAGCAGCAGGACTTGAACCTGCTCAGCAAAAAGCAACGGTGTTACAGACCGCCCCGACTCTCCGGCTTCGGCGTGCTTCCTTTTTTATGAGTAATAAGCAATAGGTAATGAGTAATATTTCATACGATATTTCCTGTTCTTAGTTTTAATTTTGTGGAGAAAATGAAAGCCTGTCTTATTTTTTGTTTGATATAAGAACTTCTGCGCCTGACAGGCTTTTTCTTTTTCTCCGGAACTAATCTCATTTTAGTTATTTGAGATGGTGATGGGATTCGAACCCACTCAGCTTACGCAACGGTTTTGCAGACCGCCCCGACTCTCCCGCTTCGGCGAACCATCATTTTGATGAGTAATGAGCAATGGGTAATGAGTAATCTTTACCTGCCTTATAATTTTTCATAATTGATGAATGATCAATGATGATTGATATTGATCTTCATAAAAAAACAAAGTCTGTCTTATTTTTTTTGATGTAAGAACTTCTGCGCCTGGACAGACTTTATTTTCACTAAAAATTATATTATGTTTCCTTTATTTTATTTTTTAGTTTCCGAGGTTAAGAAAAAGCCGCCTGTATATTCTGTGTTTTTTTGGCTTAAAGATCGTCTGCGCTCGGCAGGCTTTTCTTTCTCTCTTTGAAACAATTATTTTTAATGGTCAATTCGTTTCTATTTTCAATTCCTTCATGGTCAATATTCAATTTTATTACCCGTAAATTCACCATTCACTTTTGTCTGGAAAGCAGGGTTCGAACCTGCGACCTCCCGCGTCCAAGGCGGGTAAACAACCACCGTTATCTTTCCAGTTTTCAGGTTCATTTTTTTATCATTTCCGGGAGACAGCCGGTGCTGATAGTTCCGTGAACCTTTGCGGTCTATGCGGGAATTGAACCCGCAGTACCCGAGAGACAGTCGGGAAGGTTACCGTTACCTCAATAGACCTTTTGTGTGAGTAAATGAATGGTCAATCTCAAAGACCTCTAAAATTCACCATTCACTTGCAGAGCAAAACTGACCATTCACTTTTCATTTTACCGCAAAAAAAAAGCGCCTCTTTCCGGGAGGCGCTTTCTATTTTTACACGTGTCGATTCATTAACCGACCCGTTTATAGAAGCACCTTTCACCCAACAATTCACTGTCCAGAAGAATAGCACATGGATATGCCCATCCCATCGGCTGTGTTCCGTGTTCTCCTGAAGATAAATTGAATATGTTGTTAAATTGTTTCATTTTATTTTTCTTGTTTTAAAAAAGTTTTTTTGAAAAGCTGAAAACCTGTTGCTTTCAATTTTCGGTTGCAAAGTAAGGACGAAATTTTTTAATCCGCAAATTTATTTTTCCTTCAAATAATTGACAATCAGTGTTTTAAATCCCAAATTTAGAATAGAGAATTCCTGTCCGCATTATCCTGCAGATGTCGTTATTACCTAAATGACTGTCTCTCATCGGGTTACTGATCACGCTTTATTTCCGTATTAATTGTTCATTTGTTATTAAAAATTTTTCACTTTTATGGTTATTTTTTTTCATTCTAAATAATTTCTGCCTTACAAACGCAGAAAACGCCCCGGTAACCGAGGCGTTTCTGCAGTATTTTGATTTAATTTTTACGGGATTACAGTAAATAATTTTCAAAGCCAGCACGTTTCGCCTCATCCGATACCATCCATTCATATCCGAATAATCCCTCTAGTACAGGGCGATCGCATAGATTTGAACTGATATGTGCTCTTTGTATTGTCATAAATTTGTTGCGGCAAAGATAAATCTTTTTCAGAAGCCAAAGAAGTATTTATTGATCCTGGTCATAAAATCGAATGGTTTCGGAAGTCTTATTCTCGTAGTCTTTTATAGATTTTCTTCTTCTTCTTCAAGTATTCTGCCGAATTCCTCCAGATCGGAAAACAGGCTTCCCTGATAATCATACAGACTTTTATGTTCAGTAGTGGCAATAATTACAATTTCCTTGGATTCCATTAAAGAAAGATGCGGAAATATTTCCCTGATTCTTTTTATTGCATATAAAGGTGTTATGGCCGAAGCGGCAATTTCCCTGGCGATTTCAATTGCATTTTTGCCATTACATTTCAAATGAAGATATTTAATTGTGTTATCCATTTTCAAATTTTTACATTTTCAAATTAATTAATTCCTGAACATCCTGTTTCTTCCCATCTTATATCGGGAAATATCTTTCAGAATCCCCTCATCCTCCGGATTGAAATGTTTCAGTTCATTTACAATTTCCGAGCGGGTGGCCACTTTTTCGGCAATGATCTCATAGGCAATGTTTCTGGTAACCGATTGCAGTTCCGGAGCTTTCCGGAATTCGTGTTTCATGGCTTCAAGGTAAATGACTTTTTTATCGGAAGGCGTCTTTTCATAGAGCTCCATGATCTGCTGCCTGAGCGCTCCGGTACCTGAAATATTCGCAAAGTAATTGTTCAGGCAGTTGAAAGCATCATGGCCATCTTCCCAGCCTTGCAGTAAAATTTTCTGGGCTTCGCCGGGCATTTCCATTTTCTTACGGTAAATCAGGGAACCTTTTACCATCTGGCCATTTCCCACATAATCGTCCGCTACCATCCGGTAATAGGTGTTGGCATTCTTCACATCATCCATCTGCCGGTACAGGTCGCCGATCTTTTCCTTTTGTCCGAGCTCTTTATACAGGTCTATGGCTTTCCGGTACTGCCTGGCCTGTTCATAGCAGTAGGCGGCTTCGGATTTATTGCTGAGCTTCTTTAGGTAAATGACGGCTGCCTCGTTATACAAACCTCCTTCTTTCAGCACACGGGCTCCGCGGTAATGGTCGCGCAGGAGATTGATGTAGACTTTGGCTGCTTTCCGGTAGTCTTTCTCGTCCATATATTTCTGCGCGAGCTCCTCATAGCGGTTCCGGATCCTGTCGAAAAGCGAAGATTCCACGTAGGAACTTCCGCCGCCCGGTTTCCCTTTACGGCCGGACCATTTTTTTTCCTTTTCTTTATCTTCCAGCCTGAGCAGGACAATGAAGAAGATGATGGCTATGATGATGAACAGCACCAGCGTGCCGACCACGCTCCAGAAGCTTTTATGAAAAAGCTGGGCCAGGATCCCGATGATCTTGATGACCACCAGCAGAAAAAAGGCGGCGATGAATTTATTGATAAACTTCTGGTTATTCATCTTTGTCTGATTTTAAAATGGTTTTATCTTCGCTGAAGAGACGGTACAGAAGCAGGACCACACCGATGATGAGCAGCCAAACGAACCAGTTGTAGCCGAACATGCCGATCAGCGGATAGAAAATATAGGCAATCAGGGCGATCAGAACGGCAATCAGGAAAATTTTGGTCCCGGCCGGCACATGCTCACCGCCAGCATTCAGGCTTTTGCGCTTTACGATAAACGAATACAGGCCGATGATCCCGATCATGGCAATAATCAGCCAGAAAATTTCCGAAAAGGAAACCGGACGGTCAGTTCCGGTCAATGCATGATCACTGTTTCCGGTCTTCAGTTTTTTTTCCGGAAGGGCAACCGGCGGCTCCGGGTAATCTTTGGTTCCGTACAGCCGGCCCAGGGAATCTTCCACCAGGAGCTGCTTTTTCTGCAGCGCTTTCCTTACGACACCTTCATCAGCCGGTTTTCCGGAACCGGTATTTCTGAGAGAGTCGGTAATTTTTTTCCTGAATACGTTTTCATTCTGCGCCAGGTATTTCACGATTTTTTTCCGGTATACCCTTTTCAGGGAATCGGTGGCGGTACCCGTTTTCTCATTCAGCTTTGCAATATCATTCCGGACCTCATCAATGGGCCGTCCGCCCGCTTTCAGGTAGTCTTCATAGCTTTTTTCATTTTTGCTGCCGAATCTTACCGATGACTCCAGATACTCTTTCATCAGGCTGTTCCGCTCTTTCCCGTAAATAGAATCAATTTTCATGTTGATATCCGTAACCCCGGACTGGTAGGCCACTACCGGCACCATCATCTTTTTATCAGGCTTTTCTGAGATGCTGCCTGAAGATACTTCTTCCACAAGAGCAGTCTCTTCCCTGTTAAAATAGAAGATGAGCCTGACCAATCCCAGGACAATAAGGAATGCCCAGAATACCCAACGGTATTTTTCGGTATAGGATGACTGTCCTTCATTTTCCGGACTCCCGCCGAACAGTTTTCCGACCAAAGGGATATCAAACATCCATTTTCCGAAACCGTCGCCTCTTGAACTTCCCGTGATGTCCAGCGGAACCCCCAGATCAATAGCCCGCTCCGGATATTTTTCAATATATTGTAAATATTTCTCAATTTCCTTTTTGTTTCCGGCCATTACTTTTTTCAGGTCGAAAGGAAGGCTGTTCATCCATTCCGCTTCGGTCTTCGGGTTCTGCAGGTCTTCCAGTACTTTCTCATCATCCATGTCCACCGTATAACTTTTGATGGTATCAGGAATTGTAACGCCGGCAGAAGGCTTCCTTGCTGTGGCCTGAAAAGACGGCGGATCCTGAATCGCTGACAGCCAGCTGACTTCTTCATTCAGTTTCACCAATCCGAAATCCGGGTGCATGATCAGAAATACAGCATTGGCCGATTCCCATTCTTCAGGATTGACTTTCGGGTAAAAGGTTGTGTATTCAGGGATAAAAAGCCGGTCATCCACGCATTGGAAATGTATATTCTTTCCTATCTCAGCAGGAGCAGTATCCGTGAAAACCAATAAACAGCCGTACAGGATGTTCGGCTCGGTACCAGGAACGGGAAATGCCCGGACTGCATTGATATCAATGTCCAGCACTTCCATTTCGTGAAACCATGCGTACGGTGAAGGACCTTTAATTAAAAGTCCTTTCAGGGGATACCCATTTTTTGGAAAAGGCTTGATATTAAGTTCCATATTCCAACACGTGTTTAATGAAAGCTTCCATATACGCTCCATACATTTCATCCATCTCTCTGATCTTCAGTTTTGAATGTTTGGGCAGATAATATTCGGAACCCCCGAATTCCTTTTCCGTAGCCAATGCCATGTATCCGTAATGTGTGGAAGGCATATAAAACACCGGGATATTCTTATTGCTGCTGATAAAGGTGAGCATTCCGCGGGCATCGGTAATGACCTCGCTGCCGTCACTGAACCGGAACTTATTTTTATATTGATGGGCCGCCACTTCCGTCCCTCCTGAATTTTTGCCCAGATTATAGACATGATCAGTAATATACTCCAGAGCGAATTTGGAAATCACCAGCTCTTCATACCTGTTGATGCCTATACCTGTAAAATTGTTTAAAATCTTTGCGCCTTTACCTTTTAATTTGTCAAGCTCCGCTTTGTATTTAATTTCACTTTTACTGATTTCAGCATCGTTTCCTGTTTTCTCCGCCACCAGGCTGCCTTCAATATTGATTTTAAAAACGGTAAAGGAATCTGATCTGTGGAGATAGAAATACCTGTTGAAATAAACCAGAGAGAAATCCTGCGGGATGTTGTGCCCGGTCAGGTTCAGTTCGGTGTATTCCTTTGTATCGAGGTTCAGTCTGGAGAGCAGCTTTTTATCCGGCCGGTACTGGGCCAGTATATAGTGCCCGGCTTTGTCCCTGGCTAAGGCAAACTGGCCTCCGGGCTTTACCGAAACCTTACCGGCTATCACTTCACAACCTTTCTGGGTGCTTATATTGTCATAGATATTCCGGTTATAATAATTATCGGAAAGGTAGGTTTTCAGCAGTTGTTTTTTATTGCTCAGCAGGTAGAAGTCGCCTTCGTACAGAAACGTGGCCAGGCGGTCTTTGGGTGTAGGGAACAACAGCGGGTAATTTTCCGGAACCAGGGTTTTGATTCCGCTTTTCTCGCTTTGGCTTTCCCTGCCTTTCTTCGGTGGGCGGGCCCATAGTTCCTGCAGCGGGAGCATTATTTTCTGGATATGTTTCCGGGTTCCTTTATGATGCTTATAAAAATTCAGCTCGCCTTCTGCGGAAGTGGTAACCAGGAATTTCAGCCGGTCCCTGTTTTCATGGATAACCTTCTGAAGGTGCGGATAATCCAGATTTTCCTGATGGGTAATAAAAAATACTTCCAGGTTTTTTGCCGTATGCTCTTCCGCAAAAAATTTTTCCAGTGCCGGCGAAACGTCCAGCACCGGGCTTACCCGGTTCAGGTGTTCTATCACTTCATCTATCCGGTCCAGTGTGACCGGAATGCTGTCCTGGCCCATAACGAAAACTTTGCATCCGGAATGCGCTTTCGGGTGCTTCATCACGGCAATGGCGGAAGCGAAGGCCAATACTTTCGGGGTTCCCCAGTTTTTCAGGGATGTATCGATCAGGATGATCCGTTCAAAAATATTTTCTTCAGGCGGAATTTCGCGCTGGATGTAGAGGGCTTCGTTATTGGCCACCCGGCTCATGAATACCTCGTCTTCATGGGCAAATTCAGACAGCAGCATTCTGGTGAAATCGCCTTTGTTGGTGATATCTGAAATTCCGCCGATGGGCTGTTCACCGGTTGCGAGATGTCGCATCGGGATTTTCAGGCCGCTCCAGATCCTTTTGATCAGGCTTCCGACGTGAAAGGTCTCCGGTTCTTCGGTCAGCTGCCGGACGAATTCCCGGCCTGTTTCCACAGTAGCTTCTTCCTGCACCACCTCCTCTTCCACCTCCGGGAGATCCGTGAAACCTTTCATGGCATCAACAATGGATTTCGGGTCTGGAAATTTAGAATGAAGAAGCGCTAATGTCTTGATATCCCTGCTGACTGCAGCTGCAGTCAGCATCTTTTTAACAGCCGCTTCGCCTATGAGCTGGGGTTTTGTTTCAAATACCTTTAAAATCAGCCCAGAACTTACGGAGGAAATCCGGTTGTGGCTCTCTTTAAAAAGGGTCTGTAAAAGAATACCTTTGTTGCGTCCCTTTTTGAGGGAATTTCCGACACCGTTTATATTTTCCAGAAACGCAATGGCCGAATCAATATCCTGATGAGTTTCCGCTACACTATTTTTTTGCCTGTTCAGGTGATAAGAAATGCCGTCCAGATTCAGATAGCCTTCATGAAGCGCATATAAGACAAGGAGCAAAGCGCCGAAAGGCGGAAATCCGGATTCCTTCAGTTCCCTGAGGATTCCGATGACATAAGGCCTGTAGGCAACCGCCCCTACATTAGGGATGGCAAGAAGGTTGTTTTCATGATAGCCGGTATCATCCGGGACATCTTCATCGGTAGTCCATTCCCAGAAATAATTTTCATGGGACTGAAAATAGGTTATGAGATCCATTCCTGTGATTTTTCGGTGAGACGGAACGAGCTTACGGAGAGTTTCCGGAAGCTGCTTTTTGGAAGACGGAGCATATGTCCGTCTTCAGTCCATAGAAGCCATTGTTCCAGATCCGCATTGTATTTCTGCTGCAGTAAAGTACTCAGATTGCTGAATTCAAAATCAAAACCTGCAGGCAGAAGGTGGCCGTTGTCTGCCCAGTAAGGTTTTCCGGGTAATCCCAACAATGGCGTACCGAGAAATAAGGCTTTGTCATCGATAAGGATCCAGACGATCCTCTCAAGCCTGAACTTCGGTAATGTTACAATCATGTCTCTGATTTCCGCCATTGAACATAAAAGTGCCGCAGCAGGCCGTTCTTCTTCCACCGGCTTCAGTTTCACCTCAACTTTTCCATCAATCCCGAAAAAATTATTGTTTGACACCGGAAAAGTCAATTTCAGGGCCTTGTCGATAGGCGTCCAGAGCAGGGCGGTCCTCATTTTCTTACTGGGAACCAGGGCATCTTTTCTGAACAAAAGGCCTTCCCGCAGTTCATAGAGCAACAGGCCCGGCAGCTGCCGGATTTCCTGTGAAACGGCTTGTTCCGGGGTGAATCCTTTCAGCCAGATCACCTCTTCATCCTGTGCCAGCTGAATGTTTTTCCAGTCGCGGATCGAACCTAAAAAATCTTCGTCGGTACGGGGAAGCGCTGCCCGGAATTCTTTTATATGCTCTGAAGGATCTTTTGCCATAGACTTTCTATTTCCTGTTGGATGTACTGTTTTTGCTCAGGGTTGCGGATCCAGTCGCAGCGGGTCTGGAGGTATCTCAATTTGTCTTTGACGACGTTCCGTTCTTCAAAGCTGAGATCATTGCCATTCCATTTCTCCGTCAGGATCTTCACGTCTTTCATCACCTCTTCCGGATTCGGGGCTTTGTTCTGCAGCGCCTGCGGATGGGATTGCGGATGATTGTCCTTTTCAATGGTCCTGTTGATGATCCCTTCCAGGATTTCAATCTGTTCTTCGGTATCCCAGATGTGTTTCAGGACCCACAGATCGGAAAGGACGGCTTCATTTCTGCCGCAGATAAGGGCACTGGCTGCAATGAGGTTCTGCATCTTCACGGCCCGGCGGTCGGAGATGGCGATTCCGGTGTTGCGGAGGCTCAGGATGGTATTCAGATACACTTCATATACGGGTTTCAGGTCAACCGTTTTACAGAGATCCTGAAGGTCACGGATGTCACCGGAAAGGATTTCAGGAACTTCCGCTGTGGTATTGTTTTCCAGCTTCCTTCCGGCCAGCAGTACCTGCTGCAGGAGTTCCGGCTGTACATAATCTACGTTGATCCGGACGAGAAAACGGTCAAACAGCGCATTCAGGGCTTCGTCTTCGGGAAGGACATTGCTTGCTCCCACGAACATCAGGGCAGGAAGATGTTTTGTTTCCTTTCCCCTTCTGAATATTTTCTCGTTCAGGGCCATTAGCAGGGAATTCAGGATCGCCGAATTGGCATTGAAGATTTCATCAAGGAACACCATGGATGCTTCCGGCATCATGCCTTCGGTATTGGTCAGCAGTTCCCCTTCCTTTAATTTCCTGATATCGAAAGGCCCGAAAATCTCATTCGGTTCCGTAAACCGTGTCAGGAGGTACTCAAAATTGTTCCCGTCTTTTACAGTCCGGGCCAGGGTTCTTACGATGGCCGATTTTGCCGTTCCCGGAGGTCCGTACAGGAAAGCGTTTTCCCTTGCCAGCAGGCAGATTCCCAGGAGATCCACTACATCGTTTTTGCCGACAAAGGTATCTTTTACATAAGTGAGGGCTTTATTTAATTTTTCTATATTCTGAATCATTGTTTTATTTTATTCTAAACGTGAAAATGTGGATTTTCTGAGAACCGGGTTAGTCAGGATTTTTTATTCCGGTAAACTTAATGTCCCGTGATGTCAAGCTCTCTCCAGAAAATGTCTCTGTACATCCCGAATTCAGCCATCAGAAGCCTGTTGAAGAAAGGAACTTCCGCCAGTGAGAAGGCTTTTTTCTCAACGATCCTTTCCAGGTAGAGCTTCCGGTAGGTTGTATCTTCCAGTTCTTCTTCCCAGTTGATATTTATCAGGTCAAGATCCAGCCCGATGGCGGAATAGTGAAACTGTTTCAGGATATCTTCCAGCAGGAAAACCAGAGGATCTTCGGGATCGGCTTCCTTCAGTGCAGTGAAGACCTGCGGTAAAAACCGCAAGGACAGATCGGCGGAAAGTTTTGCGGGAACGTCTTTTTTGCCGTCCCATTCAGGAATAAACTTTTGCAGGTCTTTGATGGTATCTTTCCGGATCAGGTACAGCTGGGCACTGTGGTAGAGCACCTTGCCTGCCCAGACTGCTGCTGCCGCATCAAATGGCATTGTATCAGATAAAAACTCCAGCTTTTCCTTCCCGAATTCAGCTTCGAAATAGACAGCAGCCTCCTGAATTTCCTTAGTGGAAATTTCCCCGATTCCTGCAAAAAGGGTAATGCATTCTTCCTTCCGGAGCAGAAACAGCGTATCTAAAAACGGGGACTGGTGTTGCATCATTTAACAAAAATAAAATTATTTTACTGACAACAAAACTTTTACCTGATAAGTATCCGGAAATTTAACGCCTTTTATCGCAAAGCCGGTCCATTTGAAAATGATATTACCAGAAGCCTTCCTGCATTTTTATTTTACTAGATTTGCAGCTATCAAACTTCTTAATGATCATGAAATTAAAATCCACGATGTACTTTCTTTTCATTATGGTGCTCTTTTTTTCCGGAACCTGCCGCGCCCAGAAAACACTTACGACATTCGGTGTAGACCTTAATACACTGGATGAGATCGTAAAAATGTCCGGCCCTGACAGTATTTTCGTCAGCAATGCAAAACAATACAGTGATTCCGGTGAGCATACGGGAAAGGATTATTATTTCTACAACCGTAAAACGAAAAGCAGGGTATTCCCTGAAGGATATGAAGCTGCTTATCCTTTTGCAGGCAAAACGGCACTTGTAAAATACAACAACAGCTGGGGACTGATTGACAGGAAGGGAAAGTTTGTTTACCATCATCCTGTTCCGGATATCGTGAAATTGTCATCCTATGAAAAGTTTGTCCTGTTTTCTGACGACCGTACCGACAGGATCATATACCGGATGCAAGACGGAAGCAGACAGGAAAGCAGTATTGCCTGTGCCGAGCCGTCAACACCGGACTATTTTATCTCAAAAACAGAAAACGGAAAATACAATCTGACCAACCAGGACCATCAACCGATTTTCAGCACAGAATCCGACTCTATCATTTCTAATAACCGGCTCCTGTATAAGGATAACCCGGATAACCTCATCCTGGCGAAAAAGAAAAACCGCTACAGCCTGCTGGATACCGAAGGAAAAGAAATCACCAAAACAAAATATACAAAAGCCCGGTTTACAGGACAATATGTAATGCTGTTTGAAAAGAACCGGTGGAATTACTACACGTACCAAAATAAGCAGCTGCATTTTATATTTTCCAGTGCGTTTGAATGCCGTACACCGGCTTACCAGAAAAATGCAATCGGGGTTTTCCGGACTGCCGAAGGGTACAACATCCTGAAAGCTAACGGAGAAGTCCTGCCCGGGTATTTTGAGTACATCAGCGATGAAGGAACCTATGGAGTGAAAGGAAGTATACTCTATATTTTCAGTTCCGATGCCGGATATTATGTCTACACAGAAAAATAATTTTTACCTTTGAGCATGAGCGAGAGAAACCGCGGTAAAAATACAGGCGACGACCTGCTGTTCGGTCCGGAAAAGGAAAGGGAAAAACTGAAACAGGCCGTCCGGGACATGAACTACCTGCTGAGCCGGGACTATCCTGAAAAAGCATCCTCTGAACTGGCCGGCAATCGCTACCGCCTGAAAACCCGTCAGATCCAGGCATTCCGGGGCGCTTCAGCTTCAGACAGACAGCTTTCGGAACGGAAATCCAGGAAACTTGAGATCAAAGACCTGCAGGGAAAAGCTGTGTATCTCGACGGTTTCAATGTGCTGATCTTACTGGAAAGCCTTTTGTCCGGAGCTTATATCTTCGAAGGGCTTGACGGCTGCTTCCGTGACCTCTCCGGAGTCCACGGTACCTATAAAAGAGTGAACCAAACGATGAAGTCCGTTGAACTCGTTGCCCGATTTACCCGGATATCCGGTACCGGAAAAGTATGCTGGATTTTTGACAAACCTGTGTCTAACAGCGGCAGAATCAAACAGATGGTGCTGGATTTTGCGCAGGAACATCACCTTCCATGGGAAGCCGCACTTGAATTCAACCCTGACCGCTACCTTGCCGAACATGCAGAAATTACAGTCTCTTCCGATGCCTGGATCCTGGACCACTGCAGCCACTGGTTCAATCTGATTGCTTACCTGATCCGTGAGGAGGAGCTTCCCGTAAACCTCATGAAAATGTACTGATCATGAATTCCTTTACCCGATGTATTCCTTTTTTCTCACCTGCCTGGATCCAACAATACGGTGCCGTATTGGCGGATGAACACCTGGAACGGCTGGATGGAAACATCCGGTATTTTCAGGAACGGCTTTCAGCATGGGAATCCCCTTTTTTCGATGAAGAAATTAAAATCAGACGGGAAGAGAGTTTCCATCTCTTTATACACATTCTTGAAGCCGGTATTTCTGATGAGTCCAAAGCTCTTCAGCTTCAGACCATTCCTTTCGAACATTGGCTGGACATCCTGGGACAACGGCTGACTTCTGCCAGCCTCCGCGACGAACAGGCTATCCCGCCGCTCCGTTCCGTAATGACGCAGGCCTGTGAACAGCCTTTCAACAGCGAGATCACCATGTCCCAGCGCGCCTGGGAAAAGCATTCGGGCCGGACGGATGACCGGTTCTGGGGCGAAATTACCGGCAATAACCTACAGAAGCAGCAGAAAGTCATGGAAAAAATTTCCTGCATCCTGGAC
Organism: Weeksellaceae bacterium; assembly: GCA_022701475.1. GTDB lineage: Bacteria > Bacteroidota > Bacteroidia > Flavobacteriales > Weeksellaceae > Chryseobacterium. The sequence continues at coordinate 232 of JAKOOI010000013.1, read as the reverse complement.
CACACCACCTGGTGGAACGTTTTTTTCCATTACCGGCACGGACCTGTTTTTGAAGTCCGGGAGAAGGAAGGCCACGGGATCCGGTGGAGCCAGGACGGGAAGCGGCTGATCGGGTTTCTGGAGAAGTTTATATAGCGCGCCACATCTCTATGTTACAGCCTGCCCTGTTCGCTGGTTTTCCTGGCAGCTTTGGCATCCTTTACTTTCTGGTTTCCGAAATTGTATTTCAGGT
>JAKOOI010000512.1 GCA_022701475.1 Weeksellaceae bacterium | reverse complement strand
TGGTTCTTAATGGATGAAAGGTGCCGGTTCAGCTTCATAAGGTACACTTCCTGATCCGTTTCGTCTACCAGATCGGTGAAGGCAGTCAGTGAAACTTTGGAATCGATAATCACGTTCCTTTCGTCAGGATATTTTACCACAGCATCGGGGCGCATTTTTTTACCTGAGAATTCTGAGAAGAGCGCTTTGTTATCCTCATCCCGCAGTTCATGTTCCAGGAAGTATTCCCGGCCTTTGACGAGGCCTGATTTTTCCAGGATGCTTTCCAGGATCATCTCGCCCCAGTTCCCCTGGGTTTTGCTTTCTCCTTTCAGTGCCCGTGTCAGTTTCTTGGCATCTTCGGAAATCTGCTGGTTCAGCTCTGCCAGTTCTCTTACTTTTTCTGCCAGGGAAAAACGTTCTTTATTTTCCTTTTCGTATGCCTCATTCACGCGGTTTTTGAGTTCGCTGATCTTTTCCTGGAAGGGATCCAGGATATTTTTCAGGTTCAGCTGGTTCAGGGCAGTGAACTTTTCCGTTTTTTCTTCCAGGATCCTGCCGGCAAGATTTTCAAATTGTATCTTCGATTCTTCCTGGATTTTTGTAATCTCCTGTTTCCGGGTTTCCAGCAACTGCTGCAGACTTTCATTAACCGCGGAGAGTTCTGCATTTTTGGCATACAGCTGCTGCTTTTCATCCAGCAGGCTTTCATTCTGCAGCACCTGTCTGGAATACAGCTGTTTCTGTTCCTGCAGCTGGCTGCTTACAGAAGCGTACTCCGCAGAAACCCTGGAGAATTCGTTTTTCAGATCATTCAGCAGGTCCGATTGCTGCAGATGGCTATCTTTTTCTTTCTGCAGATTCAGCGTAAGTTCCTGGATCTTCTGGAGAAAGTTCTGCAGGTCTGCATTGTTTTTAATATAACGGCTGTTCAGTTCATCATAAGAGCTTCTCATCACCATGGATGATTTCAACGCGAAATAGGCGATCAATGTACCGAGGATTCCTCCGGCAATGCATCCGATTAATAAGTAATTCATTGTTTCAGTTATTTTCTTCCATTAAGGTCCTCAGGTAAAATTTATGTCCGTCGTCTGTAAAGGTGTACAGCCCGTCGGTAAGTTTTAAAATCTTAAAATTTCTGAGCTTAATGAGATTGTTTCTGGTTACCCTGTCGATAGGCTTTACACTTCCGGACAGCTTCTGTCCATACTTTACCATATAGGTAAGTAAGGTACTGCCGTCATTATCTATATATTCAGATTCGGAGCTTTCTTTCTGCAGCAGGCTTCTCAGCATATCATAATGCAACCCGTTGTAGAGGATATCCGGTTTTACGGATCTTCTGAGCTCATTGTTTTCCTTCCTCAGTTTTACCACTTCGGCGGTCAGAAGTCCCAGATTTACCATCTCCTCTCCTCTGATCCATCCGGGAATTTCATTCGAGTGGCTGAATTCTGACAAAACTTTAAAGATCGTCAGCTGGATGTCTTTGTAATCATTACATAATTCCACTTTTCTTGAAAGAATAAGATTTTTAAATTCCTTTAGCTTTTCAGAATGCTCTTCTCCGCTGCTGCAGATCCCTTTTTCTGAAAGTGGTGTTTTCTTACCGATACCATCAGCATTCAGCACAATCGTAAAAAGAGGCTTATTATTCGCAACGGCATATTCATACTCAAGCCGGATGTAGCTTTTTCCGCTTACAGGGTCTATACTGCCATACCTTTCTCCCACAATCAGCAAATATACATCACTTTCATCAATCCATCTCCGTATAATGGCGGCCTGGCACTCATCATTTACGGAAAGATGCTGTATTCCGGCCGGAATATTTCCCGAAGAAAGAATCGCTTCAACGGCAGCACGGCGCTCTTCTATCAGATCTGAATACGTTGATGACAGATAGACCTGCAATTTTTTACCTTTCATTTTTAAAATAAAAAGGCAAAAGTAAATTCTTTTTGTCGGAAACCCTATATGGGCATTGACCGAATTCCGGCATTCCTTATGTGCCGCTTTGTTTTATAGGACTGCAGGCACGAAAGGGATATCCTGTTTTCGCCGGCTGGTTAACAGGTGGCAGACGTCTTCTTCTCTTATAATTCCGCCAATCGGCCTGAGTGCTGCAACAGGACTTTCACCCGGCTGACACATCTTCCTGTTCAGGCATTGTTTTGACAGCAGCCTGTCTTTACTCCTGTCTAAACAGCCGTGGATATGGAAACTTTTTTTTATTCAGCGGTATCAAAGGTATAAAGCAGAAGGCTGATTATTTTACGGGAAACCGTAATTTTACCAATCTTATCTGGAAGTTCAGTTCTTTTCCTGTTATTTCCTATATTTAAAGTACAAAAAAAATACTATGAAATTTTTAAGTCTTGCTGCCCTTGTATTGTCCGCCTTTTTATCCGGACAGGATTTTGCCAATTACGCAAAATATGAGAAGCAGAATCAGGAAATCCTGTCAAAAAATAGTCTGCCGGCTTCTGTTCTGATGGGGGATTCCATTACGGAGGGCTGGTTTTCAAGCGATCCCGGTTTTTTTAAAAAGAATAATTTTGTCGGAAGGGGCATCAGCGGGCAGGTAACATCACAGATGCTGCTGAGATTCAGGGAAGATGTCATTAAATTAAAGCCGAAACAGGTTATTATTCTTGCGGGAACCAATGATATTGCGGAAAAC
>JAKOOI010000578.1 GCA_022701475.1 Weeksellaceae bacterium | reverse complement strand
TCTTCCTTTTCAGAGAGGGCCGCGGTTCCCTAAGCATTGACAATCTTGAATTCCAGGTCTGTGCCGACCGTTTCTTTTTTATCAATTACCATCAGGTCTATCATTTCCGGGAAGTTTCCGCAGAGGGTTTCGTATGCATGTTCACCAAATCATTCTACAACCATGTGTATACCGGCAACCGGCTGATCAGGAGCGACAGCATTCTCACCAATGTGCCTCCTTATTCCGATATGGCAGGACCCGGCAGGAAAGATCTGTGGCAACGATTTGAACTGCTGCAGCGGGAATTCTCCAAAAATCATCCGCTTTCCAGGGAAATCCTCTGTCTTGAACTGAAAATCCTTATCCTTCAGTATCTTCGGAGTGCAGGTACCGTTGAAGTACCGGGACAGGCTGTGCATCATAAAAAGCAGCTGGCTGAGCAGTTTTCGGAACTGGTAGACAAGCATTATAAAGAATTCAGGACCACCGCTGCATATGCAGGCATGCTTAACATTACGCCAAATTACCTTAATGCATTAACCAAAACATACTCAGGTTTTACGGCAGGCCAGCTGATTAAAAACAGGGTAATCCTTGAGGCGGAGCGTCTCCTGATGCATACCGCCGCTTCCGTTTCTGAAATCTCTTACGAGCTGGGCTTTAATGACAATTCCCATTTCGGCACCTATTTTAAATCGGTAAAAGGAATTTCACCGCAGCGGTACAGAACGGAAAAATCCCGGCCCGATATTTTCTGATCTTTTTATACTGACACAAAAAAAGATCAGGCCTGCTGTTACCGATATGAAAAAAGTACTGACTGCATTTGCCACAGGCATCTCCGGAGCCGTTGTCCTCATCCTGGTTTCAGGATACGGATACGTTTTTAAGGCTATTGCCATGAATCTGAAAAAGGGGCCGATCACACCTTCCATAGACGACGAAGAAAAGTTCCCTTCCCGGCCCATTGCTAATTTCCGGCCGGCCCCATGGAAAAAAAGCAGATCCTACAACACCGCCCGCCTTCCGCAAGACGTTCTTAAAGAACTCAGAAAAACAAGGGCATCCTCTCTGGTGGTCATCCGGAATAATGAACTGGTTTTCGAACAATACTGGAAGGATCATGGCTCCTCTTCCCTGATGAATTCCTTTTCCATGGCAAAAGGCATGCTTTCCATACTTACAGGCTGCGCCATTGATGACGGCTACCTGGAATCCGAAGACCAGCTGATCTCATCCGTTTTTCCCGGGTACAAGGACAGCACCTATGGAAAATTTCTGACTTTCCGGCACCTGATGACGATGCAGGCCGGGCTCGACTGGAAAGAAGAATACCACCATCCGTTTGCCGAAAACTCAAAACAATATTTTATTGATGACCTGGCATCACAGGTTTTTGATATTGAAGTCAATAAAATGCCGGGACAGCAGTACGAATACCAGAGTGCCGCTGCCCAGCTGCTGGGCCTTGCGCTCAGGAAAGTAACAGGCGGAAGCCTCGCGGAATACCTTTCTGAAAAACTGTGGAAGCCTCTGGGAATGGAATTTCCTGCCAAATGGAGTACCGATGAGAAAGGGGTGGAAAAAGCTTTCTGCTGCATCCATGCCACCGCACGGGATTTCGCAAAACTGGGACAGCTGATCATGCAACAGGGTAACTGGAACGGAAGACAGCTTATCAGCGAGGGGTTTTGCAAAAGACTGCTGGCTCCTACTTCCGCAAATGATGCTTTCTGCTATACCGTATGGGCTGATGATGAAAGCGCAGTAAAATACCGTTTTTTCTACGGTTTCCTGGGCCAGTTCATCATTATGATTCCTGAACGGGAAATGGTGGTGGTAAAGACCGGCTTCTATAACCGGCTTGATGTCGATAAAAAGCAGAGACCGCTCCAGGTAAAGCTGATGGCAGAACAGCTTGGAGCGATCTTCTGACGGCAGCATGCATACATTGAGTAAAAATGCAATCCTCTGCTGATGCCTGCCGAAAATAATTGCTGCATACTTTCCTCCGTATTCTGAAATATTCACTTATCTTTGCATTATATTGCTTACCTGCTGATATTCAAAATCATTCAGAACATTTTTTAACCGGAAGTCTTCCGTGCAGCAGTACCGGCTGCAGAAGAGTGCGGCGGTTCCGGTGGATCCGGTCTGTAACATCCGTAGCTATGGACAGAAACAAAGTATGATATGACAGGGGACATCACAGGAGTGTAAAGCAATAAACATAACCCGCCTGCCGGCAATACAGCAATGGCGTATTGCAGCACGCAAAACAATATTCATTGTAATACATGCATAGATTTTTTTCAGATTCAGGCAGCGATGCACTTCTTGAGATCCTCAGACAGTCAGGTGATGCCACCGCTATTTATACAGGCCCTGAATTCCGGATTCAGTTTGTAAATGATGCCATGCTGACCATCTGGGGGAAAGACCGATCCGTTCACGGGCTTACTTTTAACGAAGCACTTCCGGAAATGGAGGGTCAGCCGTTCTCCGACATCCTGAATGAGGTCTTGAATACGGGAAAAATATTTGAAGCAAGGGATATGGCTGCCACCCTGAGGATCAGCGGTAATCTGGTTACTTCTTATTTTGATTTTATCTTCAAACCTATCGTAAATGCAGAAGGTGAAGTCTTCAGCATCCTCCATACGGCAGTGAATGTTACCGAGCGGATGCATGCCTGGAAACTGGTCCGGGAAAAGGAAGACCGCGAACAGCAGATCAATGAGGAGCTTATGGCTGCCAATGAAGAATATCATGTAACCAATGAAGAACTGAACGAGACCAATAACCGCCTGATCAAAAGCATCAGCCAGAAAAAAGAACTGGAAGAAATATTAAGAAGCAGCGAAAAAAGGATGCAGGACATCCTGGAAACAATGGCTGAAGGAATGGGCATCACGGATATAAACGGGCAGATGGTCTATGCCAATCCTATGGCGCAGCAGATCCTGGGTCTTTGTGAAAGCGATATCAAGGACAGAACCTTTGATGATCCGCGGTGGCAGAACCTCAGGCTTGACGGAACACCCCTACCCTCCGAAGAACATCCTATGTCCGTTATGAAAAGGACCGGCAGACCCGTCTATGATCATGAAATCGGGGTCCAGCCACCCAACAGGGAGGTCTTTTATATTTCGATCAATGCAGCACCGATATTTGATAAAGACGGCCATTTTGCCGGCGGTATCGCTACCTTTACAGACGTGACGGCCAGGAGGATGATCCTGCAGGGCAAAGACGATTTCATCAGCATTGCCAGCCATGAGCTGAAAACCCCTGTTACTGCGCTGAAAGCCTCGCTTCAGCTTCTCCAGCGATCCCACCATAAGCTGCCGGACGAAGCCCGTACCAGGCTTTTAAGCCAGGCCATGAAAAGCCTGGAAAAACTCTCGCAGCTTATCGCCGACCTTCTGGATACCAGCAGGATGGAACAGGGATATGTAAAACCGGAAAGGAAAGCATTTACTTTTCGTCAGCTGCTCGACGACTGCTGTTCGGATCTCATCCAGCAGACGGATGTATCTATCGTCTTTGAAGGTGATGTTTCAAAAACCATCGAGGCAGACCCGCAGCAGATCGGGCAGGTGGTTATTAATTTCGTGACCAATGCCATCAAATATGCACCCGGCTCAAAAATCATCATCAGCGCGGAAACAACGGAATACAATGAGTTAAAAATTAGCGTGATCGATCAGGGTCCCGGTATTCCACAGGATAAACTCGCCCACCTTTTCAAACGGTACTACCGTACGGATTACCGGGGACAGAAGTTTACCGGGTTGGGACTGGGACTGTACATCAGCGCGGAAATCATTAAGAACCACGGCGGAAAGATCGGTGTGGAAAGTGAGATTTCAAAAGGAAGCAGATTCTGGTTTACACTGCCGCTTTAGCATATTATCATCTGCTGATCGAACTAATCGATGAAAGCTGATAGCCATAAAGCTGACCTCATCATTATATGGCCTGTCTGTCCACCCTAATCTTATCCAGTTCCAGCTTAAAGCAGCCCAGAATAAATTCACTGTAATAAAGCTGGGCCTTCAGCGGTAGCGTACGTGAATGGAGATCCAGTTTCTCGGAAAGAATGATCTTTCCATGACGGGAGATGGAAAAAAAAGCATAGAGCTTATGCTGCGATTCCTTTACAGCGGCAGCATATCCGGTAACGGCAATCGACCAGTCGGTTTTGAATTTTGCGGCTACCTGCAGGGCCATTTCCTCAGCAATATTGGGAGATACTCCATGGCAGTAGGAAGCTTCATCCCGATCGATAGTAAAAAAATCCAGCTCACCGTTGATTTCCTGTTCGGTGATTCCTCCTTTGAAAAAACGCGAAGCATCTTTTACCTGTGAAAATGAAAACTGCAAAAACCCTGATGTTACAGTCTCCGCAACAGATACCGTCTCGTGAACAGCAGCCAGCTCCTCACCTATGAATTCCAGCAGATTCTGTAATTCCACCAGAAAATGGATAAATGATTTTGCATTGAGCTGCTCAATGGTCAATTCAATTTTTGAAGGTTTTAAAATCATAGGAAATCATTTTACTAAGCCATTTTTTTCTCCTGATAAATTTCCGGCACTTTATCCAACATCCTGAAAGACACTTAACAAGACAGAAATTCAACAGTAGATCAGTCTTATCTAAAATTACGCCATTATGATGAAAAAAAATATTTTATAGTATGGTTTATCTTATTCCTGCCAGTACATATCCGATAATCAGTGCAATGATGGCAGCAATAATTATTTTAAGATAGCCGGTTTTATTGGTTTCAGATTTTTCGTGCAGCCTGGCATTTTCACGGGTGGCGGTTTCAAGGGCAGCTTTTAAAACGGCTGTTTTTTCGTTTACTGCCGCCTGTGTATTCTTTTCATACAGGGCAGCCAGCTCTTTTTTTGCCGCTTCGGTTTCATCCTGGTACTGTTTCTGCTGAGCGGAAAAGTTTTTATAAAGGTCCTGCAACTGCTCTGAGGTATCTTTCTGCAGCTTTTTGAACTCTTCATTTCTTCCGGCCAGCTGCCCGGTTAAGGTCTCCACCTGCTTACCGTAGGTTTCCGTAATCTGTCCTTTAAGCTTTTCCATCTCCTCATTGCGGACTTTCAGTTGACTATTGAAAGTTCTGGTCTGCTGTTCTACCTGCTCGTTAAAGGTCTTCTGGGCTTCGGTAAATTCTTCGTTTTTCTTCTTCAGCTGCTGGGTAAGTGTAGTCACCTGCTCGGCAAACTGTCCGGAAACATCTTTTTTTACTTCTTCAATCAGCAGGGCCCTGGAATTTGACTTTTCTTCAGAAAGCTTACTGATCACCGCGTGAAGACCGGCGCCGTAATCATGCGGAAGGTGGAACCTTCTGTCTGCCAGTTTATCCAATAAGGTTTCATCCACCGTATGCCCCAGCGCGGTGATGGTAATGCACGGCAGACCGATGAATTTTTCCGCCAGGGAAAGGTTGTTAAAAACATCAAAGCTCTGGCGGTCGCCGCCGCCCCGTACCAGGGCAATAATATCGTACCCGGCAGGTACAATCCGTTGCAGAAGTTCAGAAACAGAAGTGGCCGAGGTAATGTTACAGGTAAATTCATCAATTTCAAACTCCCTGGAGGAAACATCAATTCCTTCATAGAAATCTTTATGAACGATGGCCTGGTGGCCGTAGATATTGGCAATTTTCACTT
>JAKOOI010000546.1 GCA_022701475.1 Weeksellaceae bacterium | reverse complement strand
TTACTTTTATCGCCGGTGAAGGCGATATCTCCACCGACCTGTTGTCTCCGGGAAACCAGGCCCACTCCAGATCAGACCGCGAACTTCACGGTAAATGTATGATTACGCCTCAGGCCCAGGAAGAAATCAAAGCCCTGCAGGCACTTCATCCTGATGCCAGCGTCATGCTGGTGGCGGAAAAAGGAACAATGGGGGTAGGCTCTTCCCGTATGTCAGGTGTAAATAACGTTGCCCTGTGGACCGGTAAGCAGGCCAGCCCTTACGTGCCTTTCGTGAATATCGCTCCGATTGTAGGAGGAACCAACGGGATCTCCCCGATTTTCCTGACTACGGTAGACGTTACCGGAGGAATCGGGATCGACCTTAAAAACTGGGTGAAGAAAACAGACGAAAACGGCAACCCGGTCCGCAACGAAAACGGTGAAATTGTTCTGGAAGAAGCATACTCGGTAGCTACGGGAACTGTTTTAACCATCAATACCAAAGAAAAGAAACTCTATAACGGAGATCAGGAACTTATTGATCTTTCAAGATCGTTCACTCCGCAGAAAATGGAATTCATTAAAGCAGGCGGATCATACGCAATTGTCTTCGGAAAAAAACTGCAGACTTTTGCGGCAAAAACACTGGATATCGAAGCGCCTCAGGTTTTCGCAGCTTCCAAAGAAATCTCCCACGACGGACAGGGCCTCACGGCCGTTGAAAAAATATTTAACCGGAATGCCGTAGGGGTAACGCCGGGGAAAGTTCTTCATGCAGGATCCGATGTACGGGTACAGGTAAATATCGTAGGTTCCCAGGATACAACCGGTCTTATGACCGCCCAGGAGCTTGAATCCATGGCCGCTACGGTAATTTCACCGGTGGTTGACGGTGCTTACCAGTCCGGATGCCATACCGCTTCCGTATGGGATAAGAAAGCCCAGGCCAATATCCCGAAACTGATGAAATTCATGAATGATTTCGGGCTCATTACCGCCCGTGACCCGAAAGGAGAATACCATTCCATGACCGACGTTATCCATAAAGTACTGAATGACATCACCATTGATGAATGGGCCATCATCATCGGCGGAGATTCCCATACGAGAATGTCCAAAGGGGTGGCTTTCGGAGCCGATTCCGGAACCGTGGCGCTGGCGCTGGCCACCGGTGAAGCTTCCATGCCGATCCCTGAATCCGTGAAAGTGACCTTTAAAGGAAACATGAAAGAACATATGGATTTCCGGGATGTGGTTCATGCTACCCAGGCGCAGATGCTGAAACAGTTCGGCGGCGAAAACGTCTTCCAGGGAAGAATCATTGAGGTTCATATCGGAACCCTTCCTGCGGATCAGGCCTTTACTTTTACCGACTGGACTGCTGAAATGAAAGCGAAAGCCTCCATCAATATTTCAGAAGACGATACGCTGATCGAATCCCTGGAAATTGCAAAAAGCAGAATTCAGATCATGATCGATAAAGGGATGGATAACCACAACCAGGTTCTTCAGGGACTGATCAATAAAGCTGACAAGAGGATTACTGAAATCAGATCCGGCGACAAGCCTGCCCTGACTCCGGATGCCAATGCCAGATACTATGCTGAAGTAGTGGTAGATCTGGATGCCATCACAGAACCGATGATTGCTGACCCGGACGTAAATAATGACGATGTGTCCAAAAGATATACCCATGACACGATCAGAGACCTTACCTATTACGGTGGTGACAAAAAAGTGGATCTGGGCTTTGTAGGATCATGCATGGTTCACAAAGGCGACCTTAAAATCGTTTCCCAGATGCTGAAAAACATCGAACGCAAAAATGGGAAAGTTGAATTCAAGGCTCCGCTGGTAGTAGCTGCCCCAACCTATAACATCATTGACGAACTAAAGGCGGAAGGCGACTGGGAATTCCTGGAAAAATATTCCGGATTTGAATTTGACGACAATGCTCCGAAAGGTGAAGCCCGCGTGGAGTATAAAAATATGATGTACCTTGAGCGTCCCGGGTGTAACCTCTGTATGGGGAACCAGGAAAAAGCAGCAAAAGGAGATACCGTACTTGCTACTTCCACCCGTCTTTTCCAGGGAAGAGTGGTGGAAGATTCCGAACGTAAAAAAGGAGAATCTTTACTGGCTTCCACTCCGGTGGTTGTCTTATCGGCCATCTTCGGAAGAATCCCGAATATCGATGAATACAAAGCAGCGGTAGAAGGCATAGACCTTACCACCTTTGTTCCTTCCATCAAGGAGCTTACCAGTACAGCCGCTCATTAATATGATCCGATAACTGCCTGTAAACAGCGGACAGATATGATATAAGATCCCAATCTTCACCGGTTGGGATCTTTTTTGTTTAGAACATTTCCATTTAAGGCCCGTATACCATTATTTTACCGTGAATCAATGGGTACAATATTATTTTTTCTTAAATTGATCTTTATTAATCCTTTCAATCTTTATTATATTAACTCTTTTTCACAGACCGGAGGAACGGATTTTGATGGATAAAGCAGGAAGATTTTCAACCGTCTGATGTTTCAGCTGGAAAATATGACGGATTATCAGAAAAGAAAAAATAAATTAGATATGACTTTTGATATTGACATGATCAAAAAAGTGTACGAGCGCTACCCTGAAAGAATTGCTGCGGCGAGAAAAATTACAGGAAAGCCTCTTACCCTTTCAGAGAAGATCCTTTACACGCATTTGTGGGAAGGAAATGCGACCCAGGAATATGAAAGAGGAAATTCGTATGTAGATTTCGCTCCGGACAGAGTTGCCATGCAGGATGCTACCGCACAGATGGCTCTGCTGCAGTTTATGCAGGCCGGAAAACCCAAGGTAGCGGTTCCTTCCACCGTACATGCCGATCACCTGATCCAGGCAAAAGTAGGTGCAGACAAGGATTTGCAGGAAGGAATCAACAAAAACTCGG
>JAKOOI010000522.1 GCA_022701475.1 Weeksellaceae bacterium | reverse complement strand
CATCCGGATATCAGCTCCGGAAATTTCTGTAAACTGTTCCAGGTAGGTTTTAAATGGGCTAAGCATACCTGTAAAATTATTAAATTGTCTTGAATGAAGCGGAATTTCAGTCAGTTTTCCTGAAATACTTTACTGCTTCAGTTTTTACCAGGCATCTGCTTCCTTTATTTGATCATCTGCACTATTGTTGTTCAGTAGAGAAATTGTTTTGTGAGTCATTCTACAATTTGATAATTAATCTATTAATTAAATTTAAGGGACATATATTTATTGTGACATATTACCGCGGTGTAACTTTTGCTAACATTGTTTTAATCACATCACAAAATATTATTATTAATTCAAATTAAAGAAGAGCCGTTTCGATTGAAATGGCTCTTCTTTATTAAATATGTTTGATCGGTTTGTGAGAGAATTGTTTAAATGTACAAAAGTTCTGCAGTGTAAAGAAATAACAATCTGGGTAGGTCATTGCAATGTAATATATTGATTATATAACTTAAATAACTCATATATTTAATTACTAAACTATTAGTTTAAGAATACCAAACATTCAGCAAGTAATGAATAAATAGATTATGTATTTTATTCCATATAATAAAGCTATTTGGGCAGATCGTTTTTCTCAGAACTATCAAAAGCTGTGTGGCTGATTTTTACTAATCTTCAGCATAATTACTCAACTCTATTAAATTAAGGTCTGGGTCTCTTAGATAAACAGAATATATTTTTCCCAGAGCACCAGTTCGTTCGACAATTCTGTCAAACAAAATTTCAACATCTCTTGATTTTAAAAATTCATAGACTTCATTCAGGTTAGTATCTGTGACTAAACACATATCAGCGGAACCGACCGTAGCAGAGTTTGCCTTTGGCTCTATTTCATTTCCTTGTTGATGCAAATTAATTTTTTGATTTCCAAATACTAAAGCTTTTCTGTCTGAATTAAATGTTACCACTTTCATATTTAATATACGCTCATAGAAATCACAAGTTGCCTGGATATCTTTGACTGTTAACACGATATGATCAATTCTATTTATTTTAATCATTTTTATTCATTTTATAACAAAGATAAGCAAGACAAACAGCGCATCAATTTTTTATCATACCGGGCTCGATATGAATACTCTTACCTGGTCAATTAAAAATGAAATTGATTATCAATATTACTGGAATTTACAATCGTTTTGTGATCCTTAATTTTCTACATAATTAACGTTTAAATAATCAAATAAAAATCCAATCTGTTATTTTACAAATTGGATTTTTAAGTCAGCCTGATATGAATTTTATTCGATAATGAGTTTCAGGGTAAATAGTTTTCTGGTATGTACTTTAACAAAATAAACGCCTTTCGGTAAATTTTCGTTAAGCAATGAGAATTTCTGATCATTGATGTTTTTGGTTTCATACAATAATTGTCCGGCAGCGGATAAGAGCTGAATTTTTTCAATAGGATAATCGCTTCTGATAAAAGTTGGCTGTCCCGGCTTTGCAGGATTCGGATACAGGATCACGTTCTTCTCGGTGCTGCTCTGGGATTCACCTGTGCTTAAAGAACTGCTTACTACCTGAAAAGAGACCCTGTTTGAAACTTCCGTATAGGAATCGTTGGTAAACATCACCATATAGTAGTTTCCGGCAGTGGTCGGGACCCCGTTCACATTTCCGGTAATGGTTTTTGTCCCCTGTGTCACCCCGTCAAAATAAGTATATGACGTAAATTGATCGTTCGGTGTCTGTACACTCTGAGGATAAATGCCCAGCCAGTCTTTGATGATTCCGGGAGAATCCGTCCATGATGCCGTGATGTTTTCACCCAGCGTATACACCGGCTTGTTGATCCAAAGATCCGTTACGATGTCGCCTACCTTGAAAAAAACCTTCTCTCCGATCTGGGTATAGCCGTCTTCCAAAAGATACGTTGCATAATAATAGCCTTTCGGTAAACCGGTAAAATTCTTTGTTCCCGCAGCGGTGTTTACATAGCTCCACATCGCTGACGGATTTGCGGACCCCGGAACCTGGCCCATTTTATAAATTCCGATCCAGTCTTTGGTAAGATTCGGCCCATTGGAATAATTGATCGTGACTGTTCCTCCTACAGGATAAGAATCTGCTGTAGCCTGCAGAACCACTTTCGGACCGACATAAAAGCTCTTTCTGCCGGTAATTTCAGTATATCCGTTATTGGCAAAAAATCCTGCAAAATATTGTCCTTTCGCGGCCAATCCCGTATTGAAATTTGCCGTTCCTGAAGTCTGCCCGTTCGTGTATTTATAGGTTTGCGAAGTTACGGAAGCAGGGGTCTGCCCTTTTTTGTAAATTCCGATCCAGTCCTGCTGATTTCCCGGTCCGTCGGTATAGGTAGCGAGAATTGGTTCGTTCTGAAGGTATTCGGTTTTGTTTAAAACCAATGCCGGGTTCGATACCACGCTTCCCGTAATCTCGAACTGTTTCACATCGCTCCAGTCGCTCCACTCAAGGTTGCGGTCCCTGTACCGCAACTTCACGTAGTACACACCGTTGGTCACTGAGTTGGCTGCAAGTGTTGCCTTGGTGATATCCACCCCCGCGTTCAGGTTTTTTGTAACGTCCGGATTTCCCGCACCGTCCTTTCCGAACCAGTTTTCAAAATCCCTGTAAAATTCTTTATCAATTACGGAAAAGTCCGGTGTTTTGCTGATAAGAAATTGAGTAGTATTGAGAAGTTCCGGAGTGGCGGTGGTGAATGTACTTCCGTTTAATGTCAGGGGCAGGTTTACAGATGTTGTAAAAACATTGGTAACGGAAGGCTTTGCAGGTTTAGCCAGGTTTTTATACCGGTGGAAACTGTCCACCAACACACTGTTTTTCTGTTGGTAGATACTTCCTATCGAATAGCTTTCTACGTCCGCCTTGCCATTGGCGACATCTACTTCGATAATCTGGTAGGTCCAGTCCGTCAGTGTTTTCTGTACATCGTCAAAATCCTGTTCATTAGACATTCCCCAATACTGGTCCCAGGCCGTTCCCCTGGAGATAATCTGGTAATTCGGGGAATTTTTGAGCTGCCCCCTGTGGTACAAGTGATGATGGGCACCAATGTGCATCAGGTATTTGTCGGACGCCGTAAGCATCGGTACAGCCGTATTCCTCACCCATGTTGAAATGTCGCCTACGTACTGCTCCGCCTGGTAAGGCCGGTGGCTCAGGGAAATGATCCACTGAACGGTATTATCGGTAGCAGCGGCATTCAGGATTTGCTGCAGCCACTGCTGCTGTGCGGAGCCGGTATGTTCCGAGCTCAAACTCACGAACAGAACGTTCCCCGCCTGCTGCGCATAGTAATTTTCATTTCCTGAAGTGATATTTTTATAGCTTAGTTCATCGATATAGAAATGCGCATAGTAAGAGCTCATTCCTAAAGTTCCGTACGTTTCATGGTTTCCCACAGTCGTCTGAATCGGAAGGTAGGGCGAAAGTTTTCGGTTTTTCTTAAAATGCACATTTTCATAATGATCCAGTGTACCGACATCCACCTGGTCCCCAACCATGAAAGTCAATGCAATATTGTCAGAAGGATCGGCCGCTGCCCCAAACCGCTGCTTGATTTTACGGTAAGCATGGTAATTCAGAGAATCGTACCTTGGCTCGTTTTTAAGCTGGTTGTCGCCCATAATCAGGAACCTTATTTTTCCATCTGCGGTGGCCGCCTGACCGGGTAGAGGAAGCGTCCGGAAATTATACACCGAAGATTCCAGGGTTCCTGTTTTGATTTTGTAGTAATACTTAGTGTTCGCTTGAAGATTGGTAATCTTCGCAGTATGATAATAATAGTCGTTGGTATATCCGGTATCTGAAAAGATATTGGTTGTTCCCGTCACCGTTACATTCAGGTTGGCCGGTGAAGTGCCGTAATAAACGGTTGTTTCGTTATTAGAAGACGTCTTCCAGTTTACAATCATCGAATTCGGTGTGGGATTCTGTAAATACGGTACCGGTTCCTGCCCAAAACAGAGGCCCGATGCCAGGCACCAAAGCAGCAGTAAATAATTTTTCATAAATTAATTTTTAGGATTAAATTTTAATGGCCAAAGCTAAATCCTCGATATTACCCTGCCGTTACCGGTCTGTTAAATAATGCTTAATAATTTAAGCAAGCACCATCAGTCGAGATTATTTTTAATATTCATTAATTACCTGCTCCCTGACTTCTATACAGTGCATTCTATTCAATTCTTTTTTCTGCTGCTTATTTTGCTGATTTTATGGAACTTTTGCCTAAAAAAATTCAAGCAGGTCTTTTATTTTTCATTTAACTTTATCCGTATTCCTGACTTTATTGGACAATCCGCTTAATTTTGCTTCCCGTTAGAATAAAAGGGATAATTCCTGTGAGCAATAATGCCCAGAACCATAAGGGGTGAACGGTGCTTATCCACAACCATATTACGATCAGGATCATGCTGATTCCCGTTAGGTAATACTCCCTTTTTTCCCCGCCACATAATGATATGACGATACCTCCTGCAATACAACTAAGATAAACGCATACTAATTTAATGATAAGCTGAATGATATCGTAAGAGGTCCATGTGACCTGGCTAAACAGCTGCATAGAAGCGGGAAATAAAATGCCCTGTATTTTAGCAAATACCGAACTTAAAAGACCAATGGTAACAAATCCAATGACAATGGAAAATATTTTTTTAAAGTTCATTATTTAGCTGATTTTAAAGTTCAACTGATCTTCGGTGAGTATGATCGGGTCAGTCATAATCTTTTTAAGCTCGATGTCGGAAGCCGCCCTGAAAGTATTGATAAAACGATGTAGCCGCTGTTCATCAGCAGGGATAAAAGAAGTGGCGTTGATTCTGGCATTACGCTGGAATTTGTGAATGATGGGCTGCATCAATCCATTATAAATATTGCAGGCGGTCGTTAGGTTATCAGGTGTTTTGCTGATAAAATGCGACAATGCCTTTGCTCCGTAGATCGAAAGCGATGCCCCCATTCCCGACAGGGCGGTGGGGCAATATCCTGCGTCACCCAGCAGAACCATATTTCCATTAACCAGGTCAGGTGCGTCCACCATTCCCATCTTATCGA
>JAKOOI010000514.1 GCA_022701475.1 Weeksellaceae bacterium | reverse complement strand
CAAAAGTCACAAAAGCTTTTTTAACACATTAGGCACATAAGATTTTTAAGTTTTAAATGATTGTGGGTATTTTCAGATCACATAAGATTAAAAATCAGAGATTTTTAAAAACTTTGCGGACTTTTGAGCGTGTCACATTTAACTTTACTATGCAGCATGAATATCTTTTGTTTCTTTTGTGGTTAAGAAACGGTTCTTTCACTACAACCCGGAGGTTCGACGCAGTCAAAAGTCACAAAAGCTTTTTGACACATGAGTCACATAAGATTTTAAGTTTCCCGGTGGCTGAGCGGAGCCGAAGCCAGCCTCCCGTTCCGGCCGCCTTTAACAAAAGCCGTGGAGATGAATCATAAAGACATTGGGCGGCGGCCGGCAGGAGTTGGAGTAGGAAATCCCATTTCGCCTGTGGGATTCCTTATATAGGAATTTGTGTTGCGTAAAGTCTTCGGCAGACCGGATCCTGTGGAGCCGGCAGGGCAGCAGGGCCGCTGCCGGTGCCTTGGAGGTATAGCTTGCCGGTACCAGGATCCCGAGATGGGTTTCCTGCCTTCCGGAAGTGAAGTGCGAGCTTTCTTTGCCGGTATAGACAAAAGCAGGTTTCGGGGTCTCTTTTTCCGGCGTTGACGCCTTCGATGACCTTTTTTGGGACCTGCTGAGCTGCATTTCGGTAGCTTTATCAGCCTTTATCTGATGATTTCCGGGCTCCGGACCGGCCTTTTTTGCCGGTAAAGACGTTTCCGGGGAAGGTACTGAAACATGGATTTCCGTACCTTCCGCTACAAATAAGCTGTTGCCCGGATCGTAGATTTCCTGCGCGCCAAAAATGCCCGGTAAGAGTACCGGAACCATCAGGGCCATCTTTCGGAAAGACCTGTGAAAAGAGGATTTATTATGGCGTAAATCTAACATAAGTGGAATTATTCCGTATTTTTTAAGGGTACATTTTTCAATGTTGTTTTCGTCTGTAAAGATATTTGTATTCGTTCATTTTGAAGCCTTCAAATCTGTATCATTTTTGAGTCTTTTTTGTAAAAAGTTTAATACTATGCGTGTTGTTTTGCATTTTAGTTATACTTTTGAAGGGTTAATAATTTTAAAAACCATGACCTCAGGGAATCATAATTCTACTTTAAGCGGTGATTTTTTAAGGGTAATAACTCTACTTTTCTTTATATTTTGTGGCGTGGTCCGGGGCCAGCTTTTTTCTTCCGTCTGGTATACCACAGACAACGGCCTTCCGCAGAACAGCATCAAGGATATAGTAGAGGATAAATACGGCTACCTCTGGCTGTCGACGGAGCAGGGGATCGTACGTTACGACGGCCGGAATTTCATGACCTACCGCGAGCTCGGGGCCAGCAATCTCCATTTCAGGACATTTTTCGGCAATATCCGGAAGGACAGCATCATGATCTTCAGCGAGTACAACCGGGATGCCCTGCTGATCCGGGGCCGCCAGCCGGTAAAGCTTTCCCGGTATGATGCGGATGACGGAAAGACCGTAGGCGGACAGTTTTATATGTATTACCGGAAGAGAAACCTGAGTGAACTTACACCGGAAAGGGCTTATATGGTTTCTGCGCGCACAGGTACGTATTTGTTCTCGAAGGGCAGAATCGGCTTCCTGCAGCCCGGAAAGCCGGTTCAGGCCGTTACCGGTCATTTTGATCCGCGGAATATGGGTAGTGTTTTTGCCTTCGGGGAAACCGTGTTTGTACGGGATGACCGGAGCCGGGAAATCATGGCCCTTACCAACGGGAAGATCCGTAAGGTACCGTGCCCGCTGTTTTCGGAACCCGGGAGCATGATTTACTGGCAGCAGGTCAACGGGCAGGTATTCCTGATCCGCACAGACGGGGTCTACCGGGTACTGTACGACGGCAGCCGGCTTTCCGCAGAGAAGCTCCTCCGTTACCCGGGTTTCGGCAACCACCAGTTTTACTCCATGTACTATGATGAGCAATACCGGATCCTGTACCTGGGAAGCCTGACGAAAGGGCTGCAGGTGCTCAGGCTGCTGAATTTCTCCTGTGTGAAGAGCACGGAGCCGTACCGGCTTCCTCTGGTATACTCATTATTGCCATACAGCCGCACGGAAGCCGTCACCTCAAAAGGCCTGGTTTGCGACTCCGCGCATGTCGTGAAGGACCTGAACTTCAGAACGGATCATAACTCAGACAGCATGCTCTACGATGAACAGGGGAACCTGATCTGCTTCAAAGACAGCACCCTGATGTATTACCGGCCTCCTTCCTTCAGACCCTTCCGGAAGCGGTCCTTCGATTTCGGCATCCGGTACATCTTCCGTTCCGGCGGACGGTATTTCATCAGCACCGGCAAAAACAACAGGCACCTGCTGATCGAGTTCACGGACGGCAGCTTCTCAGCCATCAAAAGAACATATCCTATGGCCGGCAGCGTCAACTGCATCCGCAGATATACTGAACACCGGCTGCTTACAGGCTGCCAGGACGGGCTGTACCTGCTGGATCAAAAGAACGGAAGCATGAAAAAGGTGAGCGGTGCTGCCGGTATTAAAAACATATGCCGGACCCGCGACGGCAGCTTCTGGGCCGTAAGCCAGGCAGACGGGTTCTTCCTGATGGACGGCCTGAAGCTGATCCGGATGCCTGTTGACAAAAACAGGAACCTGGCCTCCTCCCATGACATCCTGGAAGACCGGAAGGGCTTCCTGTGGATCTCTACCAACAACGGGCTGTATAAAACCCATAAGGCAAACCTGTATGCCTACGCCCGGAATCCGGGCAGGGAAGTCTTTTACTACCGCTATTCCACCAGGGACGGATTGCATACCAATGAGTTCAACGGGGGCGGAAGGCCCGGGGCCACGCTGCTGGGCGACGGCCATTTCGTCTATCCTTCCATGGACGGGCTGGTGTTTTTCCGGCCTGAAAACGTTCCCAGCCCATTGCCGTCTGCCGGTAATATTTTCGTGGAAAGGGTAAAGACCGGGAAAACAGTCCGTACCTTTACCGGTATGCTGTCCCTGGAGCGGGACTTCTACCGGGCGGAAATCTTTGTGGATATCCCTTTCTTCGGCAACGAAGACAACCTGACGGTAGAAGGGCAGATGGACAGCCGCCTGGCCAAAAACTGGATCCCGCTGGAGGACAACCGCACCTTCGTGCTTGAAAAACTCCCTTCCGGAAACCACGTCCTGCACCTCCGGGTCCGCACCGGCAACGGAAAGTATACCTATAAGGAAGTCCCGTTCTACATACAGCCGTATTTTTATGAGACGGCCTGGTTCAGGATGCTGCTGGGCCTCGGCGCTATCGTGATCATTGTGGTGCTCAGCTGGAAACTCCTGAAGAAATTCAGCCGTCAGGAAGATTTGATAGAATCTGTAATGCACAAGTTGGAACAGACCGAAATGGAACTCGAAAAGGAAACCGGCTACCAGGAAGACCTCTTCCAGGCCATTACCCACGACATCACCACGCCGATCAGGCACCTGTCCAATCTTTCGCAGGTAATGCTGAAAACCAATAACCCGGACCTTACCCGGAAATACTTCGACAGCATGTACCGCTCCACCGAAGAGCTGTACAACCTGACCGTACACCTGAAGGAATACCGCGAAGTCTTCAACAGCAGCAACATCCTGGCACCGGAAGAATATGCCCTGCGGGACCTTACCGAAAGCAAAATCCGGCTTTTCGGGGATATGGCCGGCTATAACAACGTACGCATTGTCAATAATGTGCCGCCTGACCTTATGATATCCGTTAGCGAGTCCATTATCGGCATCATCTTCCATAACCTGCTGGATAATGCCGTCAAGAACACCATGCAGGGCATGATCATATTCGATGCGGAGAGGGAGGGCGATACCGTGACGGTACGGCTTTCGGACACGGGAACCGGCATGCAGGCCGAACAGCGCGATTATTACAATGCCCTGTATGAGTCTGACGACGGGAAAGACATGGTGTTCCGGCATTTCGGGCTGGGCCTCCACCTGGTGATCCGCCTCATCAAGAAGATAGACGCCAACATAAAATTCGATACTAACCGGTTTCAGGGCACCCTGGTAACCATCAAAATAAAAAACCTATGTTCAGAAAAATTTTAATTGCCGACGACCATTCCATTGTACGATTAGGGGTCGCTGTAGCCTTCGAGGACAATTACCGCGATGTGGAAATAGATTTCGCCGAAAACTATTTTGAAGCCGAAAAAATTATCTCCGAAAAAGCCATCGACCTGCTGATTATGGACATCCAGATGCGGGGCGTGCAGCGATCGGTGATCAAACATATGAAACTGCTGAATCCCGGCATGAAGATCCTCCTGTTTTCAGGATTCACAGGAGAGACCGTACGCCAGCTGATCAGTGAAGGGGCAGACGGATTCCTCAGCAAGCAATGCAGCTACGACCAGATTATGGAGGCCGTACAGTCGCTGTACTCCAATGGTTCCGCATTCCCGGAAGGGCAGGCCGGAAGCCCGCGTTCGCTTTTCGAAAGGATCGGGCCCCAGCAGATCCTCTCGGCACGGGAATACGAAGTTTTCATGTACCTGGTGGAAGGAAAGGGCAATCTGGAGATCACCAATCTGCTTTCGCTGAAACCCGGTACGGTAACCACCTACAAGAAAAGGATCTTCGCCAAGCTGAAAGTGGACAATGTAGCGGAACTGGTCAAGATTCACCTGGAGTTCAGGAACCTCGAAGAGCAGAGCAACAGGCTGTGATGCAGTCTTTCTTTCAGGGCGGTGGCCGGCTGATTCCTGACTGCGGTTTATCTGCTTTAACAAAGACCCATAGCTTACCAACGTGAATTCGATACTATGAAACCGGTTTAAATACTTTATGTAAAATACAGGACAGAAAATCGGTTACGCCTTTCCAGGAAGCATTACTCTTCGAAGAATAGAATATGATCATTTCCCACACAAGACTGCTGACTGTTAATCCGGCAAAAGGAACTTCTTGCTTCCTTCCTGTTAATCCGGTCACCCATTTGAGTTCACAATTAATAAGTTGCATCCATCAATAGCGTCGGGCTTTAGCCCGACGTCATGATAGCGGTATATCTTCGGCTTTAGCCCAAATCTATCCGCATTCAGCTGTGCCGGATCATCAGGCCTCCCGTAATAAACGGGCTGATATGAATTTTATTGACTTTTACATCGAACTTACTTTACTACAGGGCCGTAACATCAATGAGAACGGGTTTTACCCGTTCTTTTCACAGGGTATCCTGCATTCCTGCAAAACCGGACCCTACTGCAGGGCACCGGGAGGATATCCGCAGACGATATCTGCACACGCTGCTGACCGGCTGTAAAAAGTTACCGGATTCTGAAGCTTCCCCAATCTGTCCGGCTACTTATTCCGTATATGATTCCGGATGGCAACAGCATACATAAAAAAAATTAACCATATCCATATGATCAATGAAAGAATTTCACCGGAAATCTGTGGTAAGCAGAAATTTTTCTTATTTTTGGCGGTACAGCGGGTTTGTATTCAGGAAACAGGTTCCGGCAGGGGAAAGTGACGGAAACGGATTCATTGCTGCCCGTGGAAACGGCCGGCCTGAAGCCGGTAAGAAAAAACAACCGGATGACAGGCTTATGACCGCACCGGCCGTTGCATAAGAGGCTGGTCTCCGGACGGAAGCGGCCGTGATCCTGTATCTCTCACTGTCTGACAACTGATGGGTATTGCTTTGTTTAACCGGTATTCCGGGTTTTTTGATAATTAATAGGATAAAATAAAATGATATAGTATGACAAAGAAAACGATTTTCTTGCCTTTAGGGTTGCTGCTGCTGGGTTGCGGGCCGCTGTATTCCCAGGTTGGTATCAATACTGCTTCGCCGGACCCCAGTTCTGTCCTGGATATGTCGGCAGCAGGGCGGGGGTTTCTGGCACCGCGGGTGGCCCTGGCCGGAACTGCCGATGCGGCCACGATCAGCAGTCCGAAGGAAGGGCTTCTGGTGTATAATACCACAGACAATACCGCACTGGACCCGGGATATTATTACTGGGACAGTACGGCATCGGTATGGAAGCCCTTCTACAGCGGTGCCAGTTCTACGGTAACTTCCAGCACGCCCGGGATGTATGCTTCTGTACTGGGATACAATCCGTTCGGCACCGGCGCACAGTCCCCGGACACTTTCAGCTATAACGGCGTACAGGCGACCAAGCAGGGCTGTTTTTCCTTTACGGATTCCTACCTCGGTGCCCCGACGCACCTATACTGCGGCTACAATCTGAATGCTTCGGTAGACTGGAACGGCGCTTTCGAAATGGGGCAGTTCCTCAACGGCTATATGACGGCCATTACTTCCCAGAACGAATGGAATTTCATCAGGACCAACTTCCTGAACGGA
The DNA here is from genome assembly GCA_022701475.1 of Weeksellaceae bacterium. GTDB lineage: Bacteria > Bacteroidota > Bacteroidia > Flavobacteriales > Weeksellaceae > Chryseobacterium. Next base: position 1,538 of record JAKOOI010000514.1, on the reverse strand, counting down.
TCCGGAAATTCCAATAATAACATCTGGATCGGGTACAATACCATACAGTATCCCGGCAATGAACCGGAATATACCTGGATCACCGGAGAAAAATCGGATATCAACTGGTCCAATTCGTCAACGCTCCAGACAAATTATGAACCCGGGGAGCCGAACGGGACTTCCGGCTGTGTACGGATTTCCCCTGCATCCAATCCGACAAGGGGCTGGTACAACGATCCGTGCAGTTCCACCACCCTTAACGGAAGCCCTGCCAACTTTTTAATCGTAGAATTTAACAACTGAGAAAATGAAAAGAATGATTACAGCCGCCGCCCTGCTGGCCGGAGGCATGCTCTCTACCCTGGGTGCGCAGGTGTACATCAATGTTCCGCCTGCACAGTATGAAAGTTCCGCTTTTTTCCAGATTGAGAAAGCGGGTGCCGATAAAGGCGTGGCCCTTCCGGTGGTTTCACTGAATTCGCTTACGGATTACAGCCCCATTGCCCAGGTTCCCAAAGCCGGGCTGCTGGTATACAACGACAGGATTACGGAAACCCTGGAGCAGGGATACTATTACTGGTCCGTCACCCCATCCCCGCACTGGGAGACCATCGGGGGCATCAATAACCGCTTTACCATCATCCAGAACGTGGATCCCGGAATCCTGGGCTATGCGCCTGCCGGCACCGGCAGCACCGCCCCGGCTTCTTTCCCTATCGGCAATACGACGGCAACCAAGACCCAATGCCTCAAATGGGAACAGAATGCAGGCGGCAACGGGCATACCTATTGCGGGTACAAGGTGGCAGACGGAAGCGGACAGAGCTTTGCTTCCACGTATGAGGCCATTAAGAATACCGGCGGCTATATGGTGACCATTACGGCAGGCCGGGAATGGAATTTTGTCCGGAACAACATCCTGAACAATCCTGCAAACCCCCTGAATGATCCTGTATGGATCGGGTACACCTCCGTGAAAACGCCCGGAAACCCGGAGCGGTACCGCTGGATTACCAATGAAACCTGGCGGAGCAACTGGGACAACAATGCATCCGTACAGTCTTTTTTTGCTCCCAATAATCCCGCTCCTGCAGGAAACGGCAGGTGTAACCTGATTGCCGGATCTGCCTATAACGCCAACCGGCTCTGGTATACCGCCGACTGTTATTTTACGGATTTCTCCGGCGTCAACATCAATCACCTCATTGTTGAATTTAACCAGTAAACTTTATGAAAAAATTATATGCCCTGTTGTCTGTACTGAGCCTTTCTTTCTGGAATTCTCAAGTAGGTATAGGCACAACGACTCCCAATCCGTCTGCTGCACTGGATATCGTGTCACCCAACCGCGGATTCCTGGGACCGAACATCGCGCTTACGGCCAGGACAGACAATACCACGATTCCTTCCCCGGAAAACGGGATCCTGGTTTACAATACGACTACGCTTGCAGGAAATGAATCCACTGCGCTTGCTCCCGTCTATTACTTCTGGTATTCAGGCCAATGGTATCCTTCCAAAAGAGGGGAAATCCTGAATGTCACCACGAACGGCAT
>JAKOOI010000491.1 GCA_022701475.1 Weeksellaceae bacterium | reverse complement strand
ATTATGACATTCCGCCGGCACGATGGGCAACCCGGGCAGATCAGGTGGTCAACCTCATCACCAAGAACCCGGAAACGGGATATGTTTTCGGCACGGATACTACTGCTGCCTTTACCTCAGGCTTTGTCAACGGTTCCGCTTACGGTAACTATACCAAAGGTAAAAATGATTTCGGGATGGAATATTCCATAGAATACCGGGATTATGACCACCGGGCGGTCAGCAGTGTTTACGATTACCAGCTGAATGGTTTGCGTTACCGTTCGGAAGAGGAAAGAAGAGACCATTTCGGATATACGTACCAGAATATCGCCTTGCGGTATACCCGGGCCGTCCCGGAAAACTATGCGCTGCAGGCGAAACTGAATCTCGGGCTATTCTCCAGCTTCATCAAAGGAACAGGAGGAAGCATCTTTTTAAAAGACCAGATCTCAGAAGGGCACAGCATGTTCAAAAACGGAAATTCCGGTTATTCCCGGCCTACGCTTGACCTGTATTATTCCAAAAACATCGGTAAAAAAGATGAGCTAAGCATCAACCTGGTCGGGTCAAGCTTCAGCACCGGCACTTCAGAAACAGCAAAGGAGTGGGTACTTGATTCCGGCGCACCTGTCTACAATAATGACATGAACCTGAAAGCCATGCAGACCGGCATCGTAGGTGAAGTAGCACACGTCCACAGCTTCGGTAAAGGAAAGCTGTCTTCCGGCTACCGCGTTTCCAATACCGCCATCTCCAATGAGCTTACCAATCTGGAAGGCTATTCCGAATACAATGTCAATTATTTGGAACAGTATTTTTATACGGAATATTCCGGCAAAAAGGATAAATTCTCCTACCGTTTGGGTGCAGGGCTTACCAACATTCATAACAAAAGCGCGGAAAACGTGGATGACGTATGGGCCTTCAGTCCGAAGGTGATCCTGAGCTATGCTCTTAAAAACAATCAGAACCTCCGGTTTTCCAGCAGTTACAAGCCGCAGAGCCCGGGAAGTTCCGCCCTCAGCAGTAACGTTGTGCAGATGGCGCCCAATATCGTTCAGCGGGGAAACCCGTTTCTCGTTGCCGCCCGGCAATGGGGAAATAACCTGATCTACTCCTTCAACAACAAGCATTTTGATGTCAATGCCAATGCTTTCTACTGGTACAGCCATAACGCAATCAACCAGTACTATGTGCCGGATACCACCTTCGGCGGCTATGCCCTGACGTATGAAAATGCCAGGAACTCACAGCGGTACGGTCTGCAGGTATCTGGTTCCTATAAACCGTTCGGCAGCAGTATCCTGGTCATCAAAGCATCGTTGGCACCGGCCTCGGAGACCGTGAAAACCAGCTCAGGTGCCGTTATCCGGAATCATTATATCGGCAATGAATTCACCCTGACTTCAGAATACAAATCTTTTACCCTGCAATATGAATTCAACATCCCCGTTTATAAACTGGATGGTGCTTTCCTCAGGGCCAACGAGAATGCCAACCATTTTTTCGCCAGCTATAAACATAAGGAATGGACCTTTACCACAGGAATGTACTGGATCGGGATGCCGGCCGAATACCGGACCAAAAGCCTTCCGGAAAGCCTGGTGAACTACTCCTCCGACAGCAGGATCCGGAATGACAAATCCCTGTTTGTAGTGGGAATCAGCTACGATTTTTCAAAAGGCAAGAAGACGCAGATCGACAAGAAGCTGAACAACAGCACGGCTCCGGCAGCCACTTTTTAAAATCAGCCATCATAACGGTTAAAAACTGAATCCGGCCCTTTCGAACGAAGGGCCGGATGTATGTTAGAGATTTTTCCGGTTGTCATCCGGTGTGTAATCCATAAAGATACCGCCATCCAGATGTACCGATTTTACTTTTTTAGTGACAGGAATTGTCAGCAGGGTTTTCTTCTGGTCTTTCTCCCAGACGGAAGGCGAAAAATGCAGCTTTTCCACAGTTCCGTCTCCATAAGCAATTTCTGCGTCGAAAGGAACGGCAAATCCGCCTGCATTATCTGCCTGTACGGTAAGCAGCCCGTTCTGCTGGGATGCATTAGTGACTTTAAGATCAATATAATAATTGGTAAAAAACCAGTTATTGAAAAACCAGTTCAGGTTTTTTCCGGAGCCGGTATTCATGGAATTGAAATAATCCCACGGAACCGGATGTTTTCCGTTCCAGTTGTCCATATAATGATGCAGTGCTTTTTTAAATACTTCATCACCCAGGTAATCTTTCAGGGCAAGATAGGACAGGGATGCTTTCACGTAGGAATTGTTTCCATAGCCGGCACCGCTTACCTGCGTACTCATGGTAATAATCGGCTGGTCCTGTTCAGCGGAAGGATCGCTGATCCATTTTCTCACCCGGAAGTTTTTATAGAAATCTTTTGCTTTGGCTTCCCCGTTTTCATCAATCCCGATCAGGTATTCCAGGGTGGTGGCCCATCCTTCATCCATAAAAGCATAACGCGTTTCGTTGATTCCCATATAGAAAGGGAAATACGTATGCGCAATTTCATGGTCGGCAGTGAGCCTGGCATCCTGCAGATCATCCGGGATACTGGTATCGTTGATCATCATCGGATATTCCATGTCGGCATATCCCTGAACAGCAGTCATTGCATTATAAGGATATTCCACGCCCGGCCAGTTTCTGGAAAACCAGTCCAGGTTATACTGCATCCATTCCACATAATGCTCAAAATCCTTTGCCCCGTTTTTATACCCGGCCTGTACACTGGCCCTTTTCGTTTTCAGCTGTACGCTGGCGGCGTCCCAGACATAATGGTTGCTGAGGGCAAAACAGAAGTCGGTGATATGACTGGCCCTGAATTTCCAGGTATTCCATTTATTGGGCTTGGTTACCTTTCCGGATTTCATTTCCTGTTCCGTTGCAATGTGGATCAGTGTATCGCTTTTCAGGGAAGACTTATAGCGTTTCAGGTATTCCGGCTGGAGCACGGCATCCGGATTCAGAAAATCGCCGGTGGCCCAGACTACGTAATTCTTTGGAGCGGTAATCGCAAAACTGTAATCGTTGAAATCATTATAGAATTCCTGCCTGTCGGAATGCGGCAGCAGGTCCCAGCCGTTGTAGTCGTCATAGACGGAAATCCCTGGAAACGAATAGGCAACGTAAAACGTATCGGGATCAATCTGTCCTTCCCTTCCGCTCTGTACCGACAGCGGATATTCCCATTCGATCTTAATTTCGGCTTTTGCTTTTGATCGTAACGGTTTGGTAAGCTTTACCTTTTCAACGGTTCCCCAATCATCACTGCTGATATTGTACTTTTCACCATTCACAACAAATGACCTGATGTGCAGGCCTGTTGAAAGGAAGTCTTTGGATACTATTCCGGACCTCGGGGCCTGCGGCTTATGGAGATTGTTTACAAACCTGATGGCCAGTTCGCTCAGAACATCCGGACTATTGTTCATATAAGTAACGGTTTCTTTTCCCGAAACCGTTTTGGAAGCGGCATCCACCTTTACCTCTACGTTGTATATACCTTTGTTCTGCCAGTAGTTTTTCCCCGGAACGCCTGACAGGTCGCGGGTCCCGTTTTGATATGCCTTTTTTATATTCCTCGGCATATACAGTTCCTGAGCGGAATATTGCCATGAAACCATCAGCAATATTCCCAACATCAATTTTTTCATTACCGTCTTATTGTTCGATATTTAATTTAACATAAAAATACAAAAAACGGCAATACCGTGACTGCCGCTTTGACTTTGTTACAACCCAGCCCCAGCAAAAGGAAGGTGACTGTATCCCTTCTAAAACCGAAGTTCCGCAAGTACCGGGAAATGATCCGATGGGTATAAAAGGTTTTCCCTCCTGTCATTGATATGGCGGTGGGACCTGATCTTAAATCCTTTGACAAAAATATAATCGATCCTTTCTTTCGGGATTTCATTGACATTAAAGCCGGTAAACGTTCCTTTCGGGCCATAATGTTTCGTTTCCGAATGATAAAAGGAGTCCTGAAGGTTCTTCGACATGATTTTAATCGGCTCCGAGTCTTCCGTAAGGTTAAAATCCCCGCTTACGGTCACCGGCAGGTTTCCGGGATTGAGTTCTTTGATTTTCTTTAAAATCAGTTCCGAGGATTTTACCCGGGCTATGTTTCCGATATGGTCGAAGTGAAGGTTCAGCGCCATGAATTCCTTTCCTGATTTTTTGTCTTTGAATACGGTATAGGTACAGATCCGGTTCAGTGCGGCATCCCATCCTTTGGACGGTTTTTCCGGAGTTTCCGAAAGCCAGAAAGTCCCGGACTTTACCGCTTTCAGCCGGTCCGTATCATAGAAGATA
>JAKOOI010000446.1 GCA_022701475.1 Weeksellaceae bacterium | reverse complement strand
CTTATGATTAAGCACATGATTGCCTCGGCAATAATGATGGCTTCGGTGAGTACCTATGCACAGATAAAAGTGACGGAAGGAACAAAATTCACCACCGATGCCCATCTTGAAAAAGACGAAAAACTGGTACTGGCAGACGACTACAATTCCTATATGTTCAGCGTCATCAATATTGACGGCCTGATGCGGAACACCTTTCCCCATAAAAAACTGCTGATGAGAAAGCTGGACCAGAACGGGAGCCTGGTCGACACCTACGTTAAAGACTATGCCAACAAAACCAACGGTGTCCTTCACAACTACCTGGGATCCCAACAGATCGATAACAATACATTCGTTGCTTTTACCGAAGAATATTTCGGAAAGGAAAACCGGAAAGAAGTATTCCAGCATGTATTCAGTAAAAAAGACGGGACCTTTACTTCAAAAAGCATTGCAAAATATACCATTGAATCGGCCAACAAATCAGGGACTACCTACGTGGTTTTTTCCGAGAACGGAAAATATGCCGCTGTTTTCAATGACCGGTATGCCGGTAAGAAAACGGATAACCTCAATGACGCATTGGTGATTGACCTGAGGACACTTTCACCGCTCTGGACCAAAGAAATCTCTTTGAGCAGCGATTTTGTTGAGAAATCCCTGACGCTCACCAATTCCGGAAAAATCGTATTGCTCCGTAAGGCGGCAGGCTGGAAAGAAGCCTATAAAATGGAACTGGTTTCGGATACCGAAGATAAGGACCTTCCGTATGATGATAAGTATATTCCTGAAAAGCTGTATGCCATCAGTAAAAATGATAATGACTACCTGGTGGCCTTCGGAAGGAAAAACCAGGCCGTTACGTTAGCAGGAAGTACTTTCGGGACGGTCATGATGTATGACATCAGATCCGGAAAAGGTGTAATCAGTACCACCAATCTTTCGGGAACGAAAGACATGAGCGACGTAAAAGTAATCAAAACCATGGTCAAAGACAATGAAGTGCTTATGGCGGTGCAGCAGGAAAGCATTACCAGGCCTTTGCCGACTGCCATGAACCGGTTCCCGGATCCTGAGTATAAACTGGACACCGGCGTACTGATCAAGTTCAGCCCGGAAGGCTCCGTGAAACAGTTTGTTCCGCTGGGAAGCAATCCTGCCGGAAGAAGAATCCAGGTTATTGAATCCGGGAATACCCTCTATGTTTCCTCATTTTATCCGAAAGGTGCCTTTGGAAATACCGGATTTTCCATGAAGTCATTCGATTTTGCGGGCCTTGCTCCTAAAGAACTGGTAACCGATTACCGGGGCAAAAATTTTTTCATGAACTACGGGTTTACGGACGGAAACCTCATCAGGTTTATTCCCGATACCAATAAGCTGATGTTTCTGGAAAAAGAAAACAAAGACTTCCGCATGATCAACCTGTATAATTTCATTAAATAAAACAGATACCGGAATATGGAATCAGCTTTGCCCAAGGTAAGGCTGATTTTTTTTCAGGCTGAACCGATAATTTTTTTTAATTTGGCAACTTTAAAAATCATCTCATATGCAGAATCAGGTCACTTCCACGGAAGACTATATCTCACAGATCCCTCAGGAGAGGCAGGAGGGTTTCAGAAAGATCATTGAAGCAGTACAGAAAGGCCTGCCGGAAGGCTTCCGGATGGGCATCAGTAACGGGATGATCGGCTGGTGTGTGCCGCTGGAGCTGTATCCTGCAGGATACCATTGCACTCCGGGAGCACCGCTTCCGTTTTTGGCGCTGGCCTCGCAGAAAAACTTCATTGCACTGTATCATATGGGAATGTATGCGGATCCGGAACTACTGAACTGGTTTACGTCGGAATATCCTAAACATTCCAAAAGAAAGCTCGATATGGGCAAATCCTGTGTCCGTTTTAAAAAAGCAGATGACATTCCTTTCGAACTGCTGACTGAAGTAAGCACAAAAATGAGCGTTCAGGACTGGATCAGGTGTTATGAGGCCAATTTTAAAAAGTAGTTCCCTGCATAAAATTTTCGTCTTCCTCATTCTGATCATGCTTTCAGGCTGCAGAAGTCCGGTTCCTTCCGGACTGGAAAACGGCGACCTGCTTTTTGTGACGGCAAAAAGCACCGGCCTTTCAGGCGCTATTAACAACGTCACCCAACAGCAGGAGAATGTATCATTCGACCATATCGGAATCCTTGAAAGCAGCAGGAGCGGAACTTTTGTCCTCCACGCGGCTCCCAAGGGCGGTTCGCAACGGCAAGACTTAAAAAGCTTCCTGGAAGAGCAGGCCAGGGACGGGCAGAAGGTTATTGTTTACCGCCTGAAACCGCTTTACCGGAAGACCATTCCGGGTGCGCTCCAGAAAGCGGGCTCTATGCTCGGTAAACCGTACAACTTCAATTATATACTTGACGAAACTTCATATTACTGTTCGGATTTTATTGAACGTGCCTTTCGCAAAGACCATATTTTCGAACTGAAACCGATGTCATTTAAAGATCCTCAAACCGGTATGATCAATGCCTTCTGGGAAGAATTTTACCGCAAAAAGAACCTGAAAGTTCCGGAAGGGGAACCCGGATGCAACCCGAACGGACTGGCAGGCTCTGAGAAGCTGGAAAGAATCAGGGAGCTAAGGTGAGGGAGCTTCTGGCTTCTGGCTGTTAGGTTCTGGCAGATGGCTTTTTGCTGTCTGTACTTCACCATTCGCCATCTGATATATACAGTTAACTTTCATCCATTTCAATAACCTAATTGCCAATAGCCGTTGGCCACTTACCAACAGCTGTCTGCTGTCAGTAATTCATTGTTTGCCATATAAATATTAAGGTGAAGGAGCTGCTGGCTGTTGGCTTCTGGCTAATGGCTTTCTGCTGTCTGTACTTCACCATTCGCCATCGGATATAGGCAGTTAACTATCTGTCAATAGCCATTTGCCGGCAGCTATTCGCTATACGCCAGCGGCCAAATGTTAAAATTGAAAATTAGTATCCTACTAATTTGGTAGACTAATAAAATTTTATATTTTTGCTAAAGATTTAACAAGAACAATCAATGAATAGTATTCACTAAAAAAATTCTACAATGATAACACCTGGTCCGAAACTGCAGGTCCTTCCAACAACCCAGCCTGCACTACCCAAAAAAGAATGGATTCTTGAGATAGAACTGAACGGGAAAATGAAATTCGAACATCTGATGGACATGATTTACCATCAGTTCGGAATCTGTCACAGAGTGTTGTCGGCAAATGTGGAATACTGCAGCGGCCGGAGTTTCGGTTCGGTACAGCTGTACATCAATGTGAGTGCAGAGGATTTCAGGCAGCTGGAACATTACCTCTATAAGAA
>JAKOOI010000429.1 GCA_022701475.1 Weeksellaceae bacterium | reverse complement strand
AGCTTCGGAGGGTACATGACGAGCCTTGCGATGACGAAAGGTGCCGATGTTTTCAAAATGGGCATCGCTGTAGCACCAGTGACGAACTGGAGATATTACGATTCGGTGTACACGGAAAGATTCATGAGAACGCCTCAGGAAAACCCGGACGGATACGATAAAAACTCCCCTACCGAATACGCGAATTTGCTGAAAGGGAAATTCCTGCTGATCCACGGAACGGCGGATGACAACGTGCATTTCCAGAATTCCATGGAGTTCTCCGAAGCGCTGATCCAAAATAAGAAGCAGTTTGATTTCATGGCCTATCCGGATAAAAACCACGGTATTTACGGCGGCCAGACCAGACCTCAGCTGTATCAGAAAATGACGGATTTTATTCTGGAGAATTTGTAATTTAAGATAGTGTATAAAAAAATCGTTGTTAGGATCTAACAACGATTTTTTATTTTAATATATAGGGTAACTTCGGTTATGAATAATAGTAACGAGAAAAATTTTATTATTGATTTCCTTGTATATTAAAGAATTGTTTTCATCAATAATACATTTTCTTACCTCAAGAATTTTTGATTTCGGACAAATAGCCGTATGATTTTTTAAATTCTCGAGCAACTTATTAAAATTATTTTCAAATCTCTCGACTTCTTCTAGGGTCCAGTTTTCCAATAAATAATCAACGACCTTTATATAATTTTCAAATGTTTCTTCAGACCAGATAACTTCCATGATTATTTTTTTGAACTGATATAATCCTGTATTCTCTTTCTGGCAGTATCGTGATTTAATGTGTTCTCCTTTTCGATATCGTCCAGTCCTTTTTTCACAGATTCTATCTGATGATCAGATAAATTTTCTGTCCAATCTTCAGAGTGAATTTTACCATATTTCGATTTTAAAAAGTCGATATAATCATTTACCTGCTCAAAAAGTTCTTTGGGAAGCGATTCGAGATTTTTATTTATTTCTTTTACGGTAACCTGCATTTTATCCTAATATTTAATTCAAAGTTCAATAATCTCTTTTAAAGTTTTCAATGAAAAATCCAAAACTATCATTTGATTGTCTTTTACATATTCCGCTCTTTTATCACCTTTTCTCCACAACTCATAATTTCATTGAATTTTGCCTTCCGGTGTTTGCCTTTTAGAAAATTAATCAAACTAGAAATTAATTAAATCAACAAAGCCCTCTTTTTTATCTAAAATTTCTGCTTTTCCAATATGCAGGTTCTCTGGAAGTGTGGAAAACAGAAAATATTTCAATCAGGTTTTCCTTTTCATCATATTTAAAATGAATACCATAAGGGAATTTTTTCAGGAAAAGAATTCTACAGTTATCGTATTTAACTTCAAAACTTAAGGGACTTTCTTTAATAAAATTGACTTTTAAATAAAACTCTTCTGTAAACTGTTTCCACAGGTTTTTATCAATTTTCTTATACCAGTCATATATTTCTTTTAAATCACTCTTTACAAAATGGCTGTAAATCAATTTAGCCTTCATTTTCCAGATCCTTTATGTAATCTTCCATTTCGGATTCGGAAACAAAACTCTGAGGATTTTGCTGAGCATATTTTATCCGCCTTCTCACCTCTTCCTTTTGCCATTCAGCAATTTCATCTTTATTTAATTTAGAATATTTATGTTTTAAAAAATCAATAAAATCATTTACTTCTCCGTAAAAGTTTTCAGGCAGCGACTCAAGGTTTGCTTTTATTTCATTAATTGTAATTTCCATTTTTCATCTTTTACCCAAAGTTAATAAAATTCAATTATTCTTTTTAAAATTCTATATTTGTGAAATTTGAAATTTGAACCTATGAAGACTAAACATCCTAAGGGATTGCCTTTCCTCTTCTTTACGGAAATGTGGGAACGTTTCGGCTATTACCTTATTCTCGGAATTTTTGTACTGTATGTCATCGAACCGGCCGGGATCAAAGGCGGTCTCGGACTGCCCGATAAAACGGCGGACGATATTTTCGGGACCTATATCGCACTCACTTACCTGACGCCCTTCATCGGCGGATTCCTCGCTGACCGGGTCTTGGGATACATTAAATCCATCTACATCGGAGGGGTCCTGATGGCTGCCGGATACATCGGAATGGGCGTATTCAAAGACCTTACGCTGTTTTATTCATCCCTGGCTTTAATTATTATCGGGAACGGATTTTTCAAGCCTACGATTTCTACTTTACTGGGAAATTTATATTCCGAAGAGCCTTATAAAGCCAATAAAGATTCCGGGTACAATATTTTCTATATGGGAATAAACATCGGAGCCTTTATCTGCAATATCATCGCAGCCTTTATGCGGAATAAATTCGGCTGGGGCGAAGCGTTTATTACGGCCGGAGTCGGAATGCTTGTCGGACTGGTAATTTTCACCATCGGCAGAAAGCATTACCTGCATGCCGCCCAGATGAAGCCTGTACAGGAAGGCGATACCAAACTTTCCGAGATTATGCTTAAAGTTTTCGTACCGGCCATTATTGCAGGCGTTATCGGCTGGGTCATTCCCGGAAACATTTTTGGCAGCGACAGTACCGATGCCTTCATCTTTGCGTGCATTCCGGTGATCTATTTTTACGCCTCTCTTTATTTTAAAGCAAAACCGGATGAAAAGTCTTCCATCGGGGCGTTGCTGTCCGTTTTTATGATCAGCATGTTTTTCTGGGCGGTCTTCAAACAGAATGGTACTGCTTTAACGAGATGGGCAAATTATTATACGGACAGGAGTGTTCCCGCTTCAATGGAAAAACCGCTGGAAGATATTTATATGGTTGAACGGAAAAGCTATAAAGACAAAGAAGTTCCTGTGTATAATGATCAATACCAGTCCCAAAAGGATAAAGACGGAAAAACAATTACAACAACGGGAAAAGATATTTACTTTAAAAATATTTCAGATCCGGACCGCAAATCTTTGGAAGGGAAAGGCTCAAATGAAGTTTTTTTATATAACACTGAATTGTTCCAGTCGATCAATCCGTTCTGGGTCATCGCTTTAACGCCGGTAGTCGTTGGCTTCTGGGCACTGTTGAGAAGAAAAGGAAAAGAACCTCTGACACCTACCAAAATTGTCCTGGGCCTTTTTATTTCCGCATTATCCTGCCTGGTTATGGTACTGGCCGTCTGGGCCGGAGACAACGGGGCGGTAAAAGTTTCGCCGTGGTGGCTGGTGGCAAGTTATGGCGTCATCACCGTAGGAGAATTATGCCTTTCGCCGATGGGACTGTCTTTTGTTTCAAAACTCTCCCCTGCCAGGATTACGGCTCTGATGATGGGCGGATTCTTCCTGGCCAACTCGGTAGGAAATAAGCTTTCAGGAATACTGGCGAGTACCTGGTACAGCTATGACAATAAAATGAATTATTTCCTGGTGAACTTCGCTTTACTGATCTTTGCTACGCTTCTGGGCGTATCGATGCTGAAAAGACTGAATAAAATTATGAAAGAAAAAGGACATTGATATACACCTGAAATAAGAAAATCAAGCTGCAGAAACATCCTGCAGCTTTTTTATTCAATTATAAAATTAAAACCTTGCTGAAAACACAAAAAAAACTATATTTGTCAGTCTTAACAAAAATTAACAATAGAAAATGGATAATATTGATGCATTAAGTCCGAAACAGGATGGATTTGTAGAGAATAAAGGTTCCAAACATCCAAAAGGATTATGGGTGCTGTTCGGAACCGAAATGTGGGAGCGTTTCAATTTTTACGGGATGAGAGCCCTTCTGACGCTCTTTATGGTAAATTCCCTGTTGATAAAGGAAGCGGATGCAGCAATCATCTATGGCGGATTCCTCGCCTTATGTTATCTTACCCCGCTTTTAGGAGGTTTTATTGCCGACAAATATATTGGTAACAGAAATGCCATCCTGATCGGGGGATCTCTAATGGCCATCGGGCAGTTTCTGCTTTTCATCAGTGCTTCCACATTTTCCGGAAGTATAGACAGCGCAAAAACATTCATGTGGCTGGCTCTATTCATTATCATTTTCGGTAACGGCTTCTTTAAGCCGAACATTTCCTCAATGGTGGGAAGCCTTTATCCGAAGCAGGAGAAATCCAAGCTGGATTCTGCATTTACCATCTTCTATATGGGAATCAACATCGGGGCATTCCTGGGCCAGTTTATCTGTCCTTATGTAGGAGACGTAAAAGATGCGACCACCGGTGTAAGAGATATCTTTGCTTTCAAATGGGGATTCCTGGCAGCTTCCATTGCCATGGTGATCGGTACCATTACTTTCTTTATCCTTAAAAACAAATACGTAGTTACTCCGGAAGGAAGACCGATCGGGGGACTGCCGAAGAACAATACCAGTGAAGATTTTGAAGAAGGGGAAACCCAGACGGCTAAGTTCTCAGGAACAGCATTGTGAATTACCGGAGGATTATTTGTGATCTTATTCTTTGCTTTCCGGTATCTCCTTGTAGGCGAATTCGGCTTCAAAGCAGTGGAAATGGGACAGCTGATCAAAGGGATTATTTATCCTTTCATTTATGCAGCCGGTATTTCCCTGGCATTCCTGATCATGAGCTCCGCTGAAAATAAAATTGAAAGACAGAGAATCTGGGTAATCTATATCGT
>JAKOOI010000426.1 GCA_022701475.1 Weeksellaceae bacterium | reverse complement strand
ATTTTAGGCGGCAGTGCCAATGCATTCGGATTGGTAAAAACATTTAAAAGATAAGGGCCGTCATGCTCCAGGCACTCTTTTATCGCAGCTTCAACCTCATCCGGGCGATGCACATTCGTACCGGGATATCCCATAACCTGGGCAAGCATGGCAAAATCCGGGTTCACCATATCCGTTTCATTATCCGGCATTCCGGCAACTTCCATCTCCAGTTTTACCATTCCCAGAGAGCGGTTGTTGAAGACAATCAGCTTTACCGGGAGCTTATATTGGAAAATGGTAGCCATATCCCCAAGCAGCATGGACAGCCCGCCGTCACCGCACAGGGCAATGACCTGCTTATCTTGATGAGCTAAGGCGGCACCGATAGCCATAGGCATGGCATTGGCCATGGAACCATGGTTAAAGGATCCCAGCATTTTCCGTTCGCCGGTTCCTGTAATATAACGCGCGCCCCAGACACAGCACATTCCGGTATCTACCGTAAAGATGGCATCATGTTTCGCCAGTTTATCCAAAGTGTGGGTAACGAATTCCGGCTGTATGGCATTTTCAGATCCCGGATCTTTTACATAGATCATCTGGTCTTCTTTTACCTTTTCGTAAAATTCCAGCTGCTGATTAAGGAAATTGACATCTGTTTTTTCTTTCAGCAGCGGCAACAGGGCTTTGATGGTTTCTTTTACATCCCCCGTAAGCCCGAGATCAAGCTTCGCCCTTCTGCCCAACCTTTCCGCACTTTCATCCACCTGTACGATTTTGTTTTTCACCGGCATGAATTTCTGGTAAGGGAAATCCGTTCCCAGGAGAACGAGCAGATCCGCTTCATGCATGGCATGATAAGCCGACGGCAGCCCCAAGAGCCCTGTCAGTCCTACTTCATGGGGATTATTTGCCTGAATAGCCATCTTTCCACGGAAAGAATAGCCCACCGGCGCTTTAAGGTGTTTGGAAAGTTCTACAACTTCTTTATTGGCATGCTGGGCACCGATGCCGCAATACAGGGTAACTTTTTTGTGTTCATTGATCAGATCGGCAAGCTGCTGAAGCTCTTCATCCGAAGGACGGATCACCGGGTTCGTATGGAAAACTTTATTGGCCGTTACCGCTTCTTCCGCTTCCAGTTCCGAGACATCTCCCGGAAGCCCGATTACCGAAACCCCTTTTTTGGAAATGGCATGCTGGATAGCCGTCTGCATAATCCGCTGCACCTGTTCCGGCCGGGTAATCATCTGGTTGTAATGGCTGCAGTCGTCAAAAAGTTTTATGGTGTTCGTCTCCTGGAAATAGTCGGTTCCCATTTCCTCACTGGGAATGGTAGAGGCAATAACCAGCATCGGCAGATGGGAGCGGTGGGCTTCATAAACCCCGTTGATGAGGTGAATATGTCCCGGTCCGCAGCTTCCTGCACACACGGCGAAACCGTCAAGTTCCGCTTCGGCAGCGGCGGCAAAAGCACCTACTTCTTCATGCCTTACATGAATCCACTCGATGCTGCTTTTCCTGACCGCCATATTCAGATGGTTCAGGCTGTCTCCCGTTACTGCATAAATCCTTTTCACATTTGCATTTTCGAGCATTTCCACAATCTGCTCGGCTATATTCTTTGCCATAATCGATATTTTTTGATAAAGTAAGAAATTAGATATTCCATCCGGACGGACGAAAGAGATAAGCGTGGAAAGATTATGCCATTATGGTATTTTGAAACATCGAATTGCCGTAAATTTTGAGAGAGAGATAGAATCAATGGTAAGTGGTCAATCAGCTTCGCTTGTCAATTTTACAGACTTAGGCTCTGCTGTATTTAAGAGCAGGTTCAATGAATTCTTTAAAATATAATCCGATCTTCACAATCAATAAAAGCGAATGGTCAATTTTGCTTCGCAAGTCAATAGTGAATTTTTAAAGTTTACCGATTGACAAGTGCAGCAAAATTGACCACTCACAGCCTTCACAACAGGCGGTATGATACATCTTTTATAAAATCTCGATCTGGTTCCTCAGCAGGTCTTCAAATTCATCCCTTTTCCTGATCAGGTGGGCTTTGCCATCCAGGAAGAGCACCTCAGCAGGCTTTAACCGGGAATTGAAGTTGGAACTCATCTCAAAACCATAGGCTCCGGCATTGCGGAACACCAGGATATCGCCTTCCCTCACTTCATTCAGTTTCCTGTCCCAGGCAAAAGTATCGGTTTCACAGATATTCCCCACTACCGTATAAATCCTTTCCGCACCTTTCGGGTTGGAGAGGTTTTCAATAACGTGATAGGAATCATAAAACATCGGACGGAGCAGGTGGTTAAAACCCGAGTTTACTCCTACAAATACCGTAGCTGTGGTCTGTTTGATCACATTGGCTTTTACCAGCAGGTTACCGCTCTTCCCTACCAGGAATTTTCCGGGCTCGAACCAGAGCTCGAACTTCTTTCCTGTGGATTTTGAAAATTCGGAGATGACCTTTTCCACTTTCTTCCCAAGGGTTTTCACATCGGTTTCCTCCTCACTGTCCTGGTAAGGAATCTTGAATCCGCTGCCCATGTCCAGATATTTCAGGTTGGGGAAATGCTCGGAAAGCTCCAGCATGATTTCCAGGGCCTGCAGGAACACATCCGGATCCTTGATTTCGCTTCCGGTATGCATATGGAGGCCTTCCACATTCAGGTTGGTGCTTTTCATCACCCTTTCGATATGACGCACCTGGTGAATGGAAATCCCAAATTTGCTGTCGATATGCCCTGTAGAGATTTTATAATTTCCGCCGGCAAAGATATGCGGGTTAATCCTTACCAGGATCGGATAGCTGTTCCCGTATTTGTTCCCGAACTGCTCCAGGATGGAGATATTATCGATATTGATGTGCACCCCGTATTTCATGGCTTCTTCAATTTCAGCCAGGTCTACACAGTTGGGCGTAAACAGTATTTTTTCTTTGGTAAACCCCGCTTTCAGGCCCAGCTTCACCTCATTGATGGACACACAGTCCAGCGAAGCACCCAGGTTTTTTACATATTTCAGGATGTTGATATTGGTAAGGGCCTTTGCCGCATAGAAAAACTTGGTATGTTTCAAAAAAGAAGAGGTAAGTTTCTCATATTGGGATTTAATAGACTCTGCATCATACACGTACACCGGTGTGCCGAATTCATTGGCAATCTGTAACAAATCTTGTGAGTTCATAAGTAGATAATTAAACTTTCTCTTTTTGATTAATAAAATACAAATGTACTGAGAATTTGTTTACTGTCTAAAATCAAATCTGTAGAATTTTATTCTTATTAAAATCATATTGAAAGAATAAAATACTGACGTAAGAATAGGAAAACAATATTTGTTTTATTTTTTTAGATAAAAACCAATTAATACAATACCGGATAACATTAAGGAAAACACAATGACAGAAGCAGAATTCGCAAAGTTCACAGTCCAGCC
>JAKOOI010000409.1 GCA_022701475.1 Weeksellaceae bacterium | reverse complement strand
CGTCGTCCGGATTGAAGTTGGCATTCGGAAGTCCTGCGAAGAAACTGTATTTCGGATGCTTCCAGTTGTAGGTATTTACGTTGTAATCGTCTTTTATGCGTCTGGAAGCCGATGGCGCATTGTAGGTGTTGTCCTGCGATTTGAAATCATAGATTTTCACTTTGCTGCCATTGGCTACGTTGTACGTATCATGGTTATAACCGCCGATAAGGCGTATGTTGGTTTTAGGTCTTCCGTCTCCGGAAACTTCATAGATGTCGTCATCCTCCAGGCCATAAATCCAGAGTTCTTTGGTTTTGCGGTCATTATAGGTCTTTTCAAACACCAGTTCTTCCGGGCGGTCTTTGCTGAGACTGTATTGTTTTACGGTAACCGTATTCCCGTTCTTTACAATGACAAATTTATCAGGTTTTACGGTACCTGCCAGCTGTACTTTCTCCTGCAGCACGTCATAGTATTTTACGGCTGCTTCTTCAATGCTGCTTTTCCGGAGTTTCAGTTTGTGCTGAATATCGGTAATGGTGCCGTCCTGCACTTCCTGAGGAAGGTTTTTAAAAGCATCATCGATGTCTGCATCCGTCAGGTGCTGCTGAATATACTGTGCCTGGGCCGTCCAGTCTTTTTCTTCAGTATCTTTCAGAAGGATCATATCCAGCGGATACGGCTCCATATTCATCCAGCGCACATTTTTAATTTCGTCTTTGAACGATTTCATGTGACGGATGGCCGGTACATTCATGATGACCTTAAATGCGGCGCCGTCATAATTGCTGAAAGCCTGGTCGTGATCCCGCGGGATCGGGCGGTAGATAATTTTTCCGTCTTTTTTATATTCTGCCCATTTCCACTGGTCTTCATGGCGGTCCCAGTCACCGATCAGCATGTCAAAAAGCCTGGCCCGCAGGTATTCATCCCGGTCTACGGAATATCTGCTGTCTTTTCTCAGGTTTTTCAGCACATCCTGCGTAGAAACCACATCGGTAGCATTATCGAGGTTCTGTAATGTCTTCGGATCGGCAGAAAACCGTTCTTCGATCATATACAGCTCATTGCCGTATTCGTTATTGTATTCTCCAAGGCCTTTCTGCTTCGGTACATAATACAGTTCCGGGTTACTATGGAAAAGGTCTATCTTTTCTGCCATATTATTCACGGAAAATACGGTAAAAGGATGACTGGTGGTATAAAAATCCTGCAGAAAACGGTCCGGAAACGTATTCATCAGTTCATTTCCGAAGGTACTTCTTTTAAAGGCCATCGCATTCAGGAAACGGACGGAACTTTTCTTCAGGCCCCGCATTACGAATTCCTGTCCGTCACCGGCTTTCAGGCGCAGGCTGTTCGACTGGTTGCCGCCGCCTTCACGGAAAGGGGCGTAGCCACCGTTCAATACAGCAATATCAGCTGTTTTTGCATTGATCGGGAGCGCATAATATTTGCGGTAATGATTTCCCCACAGCCAACGGTAGATTTTCCCGCGGGTAGTCATTTTTTCAGTATAGATCGATGAGGTATACGTCGAGGGAATCGTTGACGGGTAGGTATTATTGAATATTTCAGGCTTCGGGATTACCGGAATCTGAGCAAGTTTTTCAGTTTCTTCGTTTTTGGTGGAAAAATATTCCACGTCAGAACTATGGTCTTTTCTCATGTACAGCACGGCAAACCCGTTTCCGCCGAAAGAAAAGTCCGTTTTACTGACAATGGTAGCAGGATCGGTTTTGGAACCGGCACCGCTGATGATCTGACGGATGTTATTCTGTTCGTGATACTGTAAATTATGGTCGTGCCCGGAAACCAGGATCACATTCTTCTTATCCTGGATGATGCTTTTGATCCTGTTGGCAAATTCGGTATAATGTACGTTGCTCAGGTCTTCCATGCTGGCTCCGGAAGAGCTTCTCAGGGTATTGGCTATGGTAGCCAGTCCCGGAACGGGCAGTTTCCCGTGAAATGCAGAAAGATGGGATTTGGCGGAATTGAATCCGGCATGTACCCCGGAACTGATGACCGGATGGTGCAGGGCTACGATAATGCGTTTATCCTGGTTCTTCACAATCAGGTTCCTGAATTCAGCATAGAAATCGTCCCTTGTCTTGATATCGCAGCCTTCATTGATGCCCGGCTGTTTATCCCAGTTGAGGAGTGCCCACTCGGAGTCCAGTACAATCAGCTTGATATCTTTGCTGATGTTGATGTCATCAATAGGGCATGAATTTTTAGGAAGGAAAGCTTTTTTGTCATCCAGATAATCCTTTACGAATTTTTCCTGGGCTTTCAGACCTTCCAAGCCATGATACCAGTCATGGTTCCCCGGAATAACCAGTGTTTTGCCCCTGAAGTTTTTGGTAATCGCCAATTGGTCTTCCAGCTTTTCTTTGGCCAGGTCATATCCTTTATCGGAAGGAGCAGGCATTCCCAGCGGGTAGATATTGTCTCCGAGAAAAATCAGCATGGAATTTTTACCGGCCGTTTCCAGCTGCTTTCTTAAAAGCTTAAGGGTATTCTGACCTTCTTTTTTGTCTGCATTACCGGCATCTCCCACCAGAAAGAACGTAAAATCATTTTCCGCGGTAACATCAGAATTTGTGATTTCTGATAAGTTTTTACCTTTTTTTACGTTATAGGTAGCGCAGGAATATAAAATACCTGCCGACAATACGACACTGAACACAACGGACGTATTTTTTAGATGCGTTTTCAAGGATAAATTCATAAATTTACAATAACAAAATTCCGGCCATGAGCATTTTACAAAAAGCCAAAGATTACGTTGAACTCCTGTTCAAAGATAAACTATCTTCCGTATACTTCTACCATAATTTCATCCACACGACCTACACGGTAAATAAAGCGGAGGAAATCCTGAAAAATACGGCGGTTTCCGGCGATGATCAGGAGAAAGTGCTGCTTGCCATGTGGTTCCACGATACCGGGTATGTGGAATGCGCACAGAACCATGAAGAACGGGGCGTGGAGGTGATGCAGGATTTCCTGAGAAAGGAACATTATCCGGAAGAGAAAATCCGGGAAATCGCAAAACTGATCCTGGCCACAAAAATTACCTGCCAGCCCGCAACCCTGCTTGAGCAGATTGTAAAGGATGCCGACTGCAGCCATTTTGCCAGCTATGACTATAACGATATTTCCGATACCCTCAGAAAAGAATGGGAGCTGACCAACGTACGATGCTTCTCCAATGATGAATGGAATGCCGGCAACCTGGACATGCTGAAGCACAAGCACCGGTTCTATACGGATTATGCCAGACAGCACTGGCAGCCGCTGAAGGAAAAGAACATCCGCAAAATCGAAAAAAAACTGGAAAAGGAGACCGAAGATAAAAAACAAACCTCCGGAAAGAAAAAGGAGAAGGAAGAAAAAGAGCAGAAATCCGACCGCAGCGTGGATACCCTGTTCCGGATTACCCTGGGCAACCATACCCGGCTGAGCGATATTGCCGACAGCAAAGCCAACATCCTGCTTTCGGTAAATGCCATCATCATTTCCGTATGCCTTTCGGTGCTGGTGCCGAAACTTGATACCCCGAAAAATTCCCATCTGATCATCCCGAGCTTTATTTTGCTGACCTCCAGTGTACTGACCATCATATTTGCCATCCTTTCCACAAAACCCAATGTGACCAAAACCCGTTTTACGGCAAAGGATATCGCCGACCGGAAAGTAAACCTCCTGTTTTTCGGGAACTTCAACCGCATGCTTTTCAACGATTACCATGAAGCGATGAAAGACCTGATCCAGGACCGCAACTATATCTATGATTCCATGGTAAAGGACCTGTATTACCTGGGGAAAGTGCTCGACAGGAAATATAAGCTGCTCTCCACGACCTATACTATTTTCATGGCCGGGATCGTGATTTCCGTGCTGTCGTTTGCCTATGCTTTCCTTACCCTGTAAACTCCGGAAATGATCGTAAGACCGCGCACGCACTGGCTGAAAATGCTCTTTGTATGGAGAGGTTCCGTGCTGAGGAAAATTATGGTACAGCTGACGGTGATCGGCCTGTTCTCCCTTGCGATTTATTTCTGCAAGGGAAAAGTATTCGATTATAAAGTCCATCTCAATCCGGCCATCTTCACCCTGATCGGCCTTGCCCTTGCCATTTTTATGGGATTCTGCAATTCCGCAAGCTATGACCGCTATTGGGAAGGAAGGAAGCTCTGGGGCTCACTTCTCAATGAAAGCAGAACGCTCACCCGCCAGATCCTTTCGCTGGTCAATGATGAGGCCCCGGATGCTCTGGCAGATAAACAAAGAATCATCAAAGCCATTTCCGCTTTCTGCTGGTCCCTGAATGATTACCTGCGGGATAAGCCGGCTACCGGACGCCTCGGCCCTCTTCTTTCTTCTGAGCAGCTGCAGTTGCTGGAAGGGAAGACCTATGTTCCGAATATCATTCTCGATGGAATAGCCGGCTGGCTGAACGAACAGTATAAAAAAGAAAATATCGATAGTATAGTCCTGATTTCCCTGGAAAGCCAGCTGAACCAGTTCTCGGTTATTTTAGGAGGCTGTGAACGGATCCATAATACGCCTCTGCCCCTGGCATACAGCATTCTCCTTCACCGTACCGTCTATCTGTACTGTTTCTGGCTGCCTTTCGGGCTGGTAGACAGCGTAGGCTGGATGATGCCGCCGATCGTTCTGTTCATCAGCTATACCTTTATCGCACTGGATGCCATCATCCGGGAAATCGGGGAACCGTTCGGGGAAGAGGAAAACGACCTGGCCCTGAACAGCATCTGCCGTACGATAGAGTATTCCATCTTCGAGCAGGCGGGAATTCCACAGGCAGAACCGGCAGTGACGGATTCATATGTCGTTGACTGATAAGTGATGAGTAAGTAATGAGTATTGAGTAATGAGTAATGAGTGATGAGTGATGAGTGATGGGGGACGGGTGATGGTTGAAGGAAGAGTGCTGAAAAACCACAGGGTTTATAGCCCCGATAGCAGCGGCATCCTTTTTCTGAACGGGACCGGGCAGCGGGAGAAAAAGATACAGCGGATAGCGGGAATCAGCTCC
>JAKOOI010000492.1 GCA_022701475.1 Weeksellaceae bacterium | reverse complement strand
AGCCTGAAACGAGCACAACAAGATTTTTCATATAATAAATCAATTTGAAAATGTGTTAATTTGAAAATTAAATAAATGAATTATCTAATCGGCTCATTTTCAAATTGTCAAATTAATTTTTTCATTTCCTTCGGTAATTTCCCCGATTTCGTAGGCGTTGTCCAGAAGGTGAAGGATTTTTTCTGCGTGTTCCGCATCTACCACAACGATCATCCCGACACCCATATTGAAGGTGCCGAACATTTCTTCCCGCGCTATGCCGCCTCTTTTTTCAAGTTCCAGCATGATGCCCGGAATTTGAATTTTTGAAGCATCGATGGAAGCACATAATCCATCGGCGATAATTCTCGGGATATTTTCATACAATCCGCCGCCGGTGATGTGGGCAATTCCCGCCACTTTCACTTCTTCAAGGATCTTATGAATGTCTTTATAATATAATTTGGTAGGTACCAAAAGCGTTTCGTACAAAGGCTTGCCTTCGAATTCTTCATTAAAATCAGGGAATACTTTTCTTACCAGAGAGAATCCGTTGGAATGAAAACCTGAGCTTGGCAAAGCGATGATTTTGTCTCCTGCTTTAATGTCTGAACCGTCGATGATTTCGTCTTTCTCAACGATTCCTACACAGAATCCGGCAACATCATAATCTCCCGGCTGGTACATTCCCGGCATTTCAGCGGTTTCACCACCGATCAGGGCACAGTTGTTGTCTTTACAGGCATTTACCATTCCCAGAACGATTTCAGCCGCAATTTCGGAATCCAGTTTTCCGCAAGCCAGGTAATCCAGGAAGAATAAAGGCTTCGCACCGTGGCACAGGATGTCGTTGGCACACATGGCAAAGCAGTCTACCCCGATAGAGTCGTATTTTTTTGAGTCTAAGGCCACTTTCAGCTTGGTTCCTACTCCGTCTGTTCCTGAAACAAGGACAGGATTCCGGTACCCTCCGATTTCATAGAAAGCCCCGAAACTTCCCAAATGGTTCAGTACATTGGAGTTGTGTGTTTCGCCCACCGCTTTTTTGATCTTGTCAACGGTTTTGTATCCTTCTTCTTTGTCTACGCCTGCTGATTTGTACGTGTTGCTCATAATATTTTAAATAATCTAGCAATGCCTCAGTTTAACAGTGTAACAATGCTTTCAACAGGTAACATTGATAAACCGGCACATTATATTGTCTTTTATTTCAAATTTTGAAAACAAAAAAGCCGACAATCTCAGTAGATTATCGGCCGTTGTTTTATCTCAGAATTTCAGAGTCCACAATATTCCCTTTCTTGTAGGAATATTCTTTAAAAGCGGTCTGAATTTTCATCTTATTTCTTTTTGCAAAGATATTAATTTTAAATTAATATTCAAACCTATTTTTCAAGGATGGATTCAATTGCTGAAATCTTCTGTATCTTTTCTTTTAATTCATTGTCTTTCTCTTGATTGGATATCCTGCCGGTTTCCTTGTTGAAGTTATCATTAAAAAAAGGCAGCGTGAAGGTATCCACAATATTGCCGCCATGCAAAGGGAAACGCTTAGTGGCTGCTTCCAAAACGCCTAGTCCGCCTCTGCCTCCGGGAGCAGTAGCCATCAGCAGCATCGGCTTTTCATTCCATACGGCGCGGTTCTTTATTCTTGAAGTCCAGTCGAACACGTTTTTAAAAGCAACGGAATAGGTTCCGTTGTGCTCGGAAAGGGAAACCAGGAGGATATCTGCAGCATCGATTTTAGAAGCAAAATCCGTTGCCTGCTGCGGCAGTCCGCTTTCCACTTCCAGCTGGTGCTTGTAGAGCGGCATTTCAAACTCGTTCATGTCTACGGTTTCCACTTCGGCATTTTCAATAAGTGACGCGGCATAAGAAACTAAAAGTTTGTTGATGGAGGTATCGGAATTGCTTCCGGCAATAGCTAATATTTTCATTGTTTTATCTGTTGGTAAGTTTGTTTGTTTTTGTAGCCGCAAAGATCGGAAGATTTTTGGGAAACGGGGTGTTCCAGATAACGATTATTATTAAATTTCTTATAGATATCGTGATATCAGTTTACTGCAAGGCCCGCAACGATTTTTTATTACGACCAGCTGCTTTTCAGTTCATAGAGATATTCTACTCAGCAAAGACCATAATAAGTTTTAATTTTATCCTAAAAAACAAATGTCGAATAAGAATTCTACTCCCGGATCATTATTTCAGATAGCCCGGTAATTCCATAGGAACTTCCATCAGGAGGATCTCCGTGTCTTCCACCGCTTCGATGTTAAAGCTTTGGGTATCCCAGATTCCCAGGCCGTCTCTCTCATTCAGGATCCGGTCTCCTACTTTTGCGCTTCCTTTCAATACAAAAGCATATACGCCGTTGCCTTTTTTGTTCAGCATATAATTTTTGCCGTTTCCTTTGGTAAAATTGGCCAGGCTGAACCATGCATCCTGATGGATCCAGACGCCGTCATCGTTTTTATTTGGCGACAGGATCTGCTGGAACCCGTTGATCTTCTCCCCTTCCTGAATACTTTTCTGATCGTATCTCGGTTCTACACCCACTTCTCTCGGGAATACCCAGATCTGCAGGAACTTTACTGCCTGAT
>JAKOOI010000388.1 GCA_022701475.1 Weeksellaceae bacterium | reverse complement strand
GGCCCGGTTCTGAATGCTGAAAAAGCCCTGGAGCCCGGCGGACCGCTGGATGGCTCGGCAGCCGGGGATCTTACCAAATGGATGGCCGTACCGTGGCAGACCGATACTTCAAGCTGCCTGAGCGGTTATGTCGGGATTATGGGTCAGTATGTGCCGACCTTCTGGCCGGTACGGGTACCGAATGACGTGATGACGGAAGCCGATTACGAAGTGATGATGAGTACATCGGCGAGCCCTGAAGAAAAGAATGAAGCTTTCGCCAACCGGGTGAAGTGGCTGCGGGGCATCGTTTATGAATATGGTTACCCAGCCAAAAAAGTCAGCCCTTACACAAAGGGCATCAATGAATTTATTACCAAATGGCCGGAGGTCGGCATCCTCATCCGCAAAGAAGGCAACGGTGATGCCCATTTCCCGGACCAGCTGTGGGTGGAAAACGGACGTACCATAGCCGAGCATCCGAAAATGAAATCATCAATGAAAGCTGCTTCCGGCCAGGCACCCGCTGATGAAGATCCGGGCTATCTGTGGATGGTAGACCGCGCCGAAAGAAGAAAAAGAGGAGAATGATGGATGTTCTCGTGATAGGCAATGGTCCGGCCGGCCTGGCCTCGGCCATCACATTGCGCCGGCAGGGCGCATCGGTGATGGTCGTGCACCGGCCGTCCGATACCAGCAGCTTCCGGGTTGGGGAAAGCCTTGCCGCTTCCGCCCGGCACTCTTTGAAAGAACTGGGGCTTTGGGGAGAATTTCTGAACGATAGCCATGAGCCATGCTATGGAAATGCCTCCTGCTGGGGAAACGACCGGCTGTACTTCAATGATTTCATCCAGTCGGCATCCGGACAGGGCTGGTATGTGGACCGTGCGGTTTTTGAGTCGATGCTGATCCGGAAAGCAGTTTCCATGGGAGTACATTTTACTGAAACAGGCCGTTCTTTCAGAATTTACAGGAAAAATGATGTATGGGAATACAACGGAGCCGATTTTAATATCAGTTCAGCCATGGTGATTGATGCCAGCGGCAGAAACAGCTGGCTGAGCAGGCAGCTCGGCATCAGGCGCATCCGGAGGGATGAGCAGGTAGCCGTCATCAGCATCCTGGCTGCTGCAGATCCGCTGAACCATCAGCAAAGCCTGATTGAAGCGGTTTCTGATGGCTGGTGGTACGTCTCGGATATCGGCGAAGGGAAGATAGCCCGGATTTTTTTTACGGATCCCGATCTGCATGACCGGAAATCCTGGCTTGATCCCCTGTACTGGCGTAACAGGAGCCTGCAGACAAAATTCATCAGGTACCGCGTTCCCGCAAGCCGCTACACCGAAATAATGCCGTTGCAGTATACCTCTGCAGGGAGCCATCATCTGGAACAGTATGCCGGAGAAGGCTGGCTTGCCGCGGGCGATGCCGCATGTTCGCTGGATCCGCTGTCGTCACACGGGATCGCCTTTGCGCTGCGCAGCGGTATGGATGCTGCCCTGGCGGCAACAGATCAGTTCAGGGGAATTCCATCTGCCGGCAATGATTATCATGAAAAGATCCACCTGGCCTTCCGCTTATACAATGAGCAGCGAACTGAATTTTATCAGCGGGAAAACCGTTGGAAGGATGATCCGTTTTGGATAAGAAGGCATAAGGAGCAGCTGATGGAAAATGAAGAGAGACTGATAATAAAATAAAACCGGGATCTGCCGCAAAAGTGGGCAGATTCCTGCAGATCCTGCAGATTCCACAGATGTAGCCTTGTTCATAGCTGCGTAATGATAATAGTAACGGGAGATTCTGTTCTCAGGCTGTATGTAACGGTTTCAGGAATCAGAAGAAGCTGCTTTCTTTATACTGCTTTAAGATCTGTTTTATAACAGTGCCCGTCCTGTCTGAACGGCATTAATTTTTAAGGTCATTGAATACAAGACCGCCGACCATTTTCACTACTGTTTACCGTGAGTTTGCCACTGAAGGTTTCGGGCCTGAAGCGGTAGATTACCTGCTGAAGCCGGTTGTATTTGAACGCTTTTTACATCGGAATCTCGTTACGGCCATCAGCAGTCACGAAGTTTTGATTGGAAATGCTCAGTTCCTGTGGGCAGAAGCTTCCGCGGGGCATTTAATGGTTCTTTCCTGCTGCTTTTGGCGGAAGGTTTGCGGTAAACCAGCAGCATTATGCCGTACCGGAACTCCGGAAGAATTCTGTCTTTTCTCAAATCCTTACGGTCAGAATACGTGAACGGTACCCGAACGGATAATGGCTGACGGATTACAGGCGGAATGAAGCCCCAATGAAATAATGTTTTTCCGCATCATGCTGGAGCCCGTAGTTGAGCCCGGCATCCACCTTGAAATCTTTTGCCACATCCATCTGTATCGCCGCATTAAGGAAATTGGAAAAATGATGGGCCTTGAAGTCATATGTGTAATAGGTTTCGGCGATACCCTCCACACCTTTAACCAGCAGATGGCTGACAGTAAGGGTCTGCAGGAATTCGGTATGCATGGCCGGCCGGTCCTGGTCTTTCAGCCGGTCCAGCTCCACCTGGAAACCCAGCTTCCATTCCCCGGGAAGCTGATAGAGCATAGGGACAATGAGCCCGCCTTCAAGCCGGCTTTCCTCCTCATAGGCCGAAGTAGGGAATTTAATATAGGGCAGGACAGCCATGACAAAATCCCCGCGGTCATTTCCTATGAGGTTCTGTTTGATCCTGAGGCTGACATCGCCGAAGCCACGGCTGGTCATCGTACTGCCTGAAGCCGGATCGGTCTCCTTCTCTATACCATAGGTCTCGAATCCGATCTGAACGCCCGTAGAACCGGTAATCCCGATCTTGATATTGGCATGGTTGATCAGGACCGTACGGGTATCCCGGGTTTCAGACTGCTCCCGGACAAAGTTGACCAGATCGGTTTCATACTGGAAATGGCCGGCATCTACCGTATAGGGAGACTCGGTAACATCGGGACGGTCGGTTTCCATCTCCCTCATCTTATCCTTCGGAACAGGATGGAAAAGGGAGTAACGGGTTTCCGGTTTCTGCTGTCCCGGACACAGTGAATGCAGGAAGAGGAAAATTAAGCTCAATACAGATAAATAATAGGGTTTTTTCATGGCAGTGTCTGTTAAGAATATCTTTTGGCGAGGGTAAAAAACGGATTCACTAATTTTCTGACAGCACAGTAGCCAAATGATGCCTGAACCGTCAGTCTGGCCAACACAAAAACAGCGCCATACCGGCGGCTGACAGCGGGATATGGTATATTTTCCCGGAATTTTTCCGGAAGCGGGAAATTAACCCCGTTTTCAGAATGGGAGAGAAGTGTTGATGGTTGAGAAGGCAGGAAGCAGCAGGCTGTTACCTGTCAGGAAGGATGACCGGATTTCTGGAATTCCGGCGCAGCAATATTGCCGTCTTCCGGCAATGGAAAATGCATATTATTGATTACAGGTACATCCGGAGGCCTATTCAACGCTGTTCAGCGGCAGGGAAAACGTAAACTCGGAACCTGCGCCGATTGCGCTTTTTACCGAAATATGGCCCTGGTGGCGGCTGATGATTTCCGAACACAGGTACAGCCCGATTCCGAATCCTGAAATGGAATGCGTATCTTCGCTCTCTACCCTGTAATACCGGTCAAAGATATGGACCGCATCTTCCGGTTTGATGCCTTTCCCCTGATCTTTAACGCTGACGTATGCAAATTCCCCGTCTGAAGTACATGAAATACGGATGCTGCTTCCCGAAGGGGAATACTTAACGGCATTGCTGATCAGATTATGGATCACATGCCCTATTTTATCCCGGTCTGCACTCACCGCTACGGACTGGACGGGAGCAAAGACAAGCATATGGCTGTTGACCGTAGCCAATGCTTCTTCCTCAGCTTCCCTTATGAGCAGTGCCAGGTCAAAGAGCCGCCTGTCGATATGGATTTTCCCCGACTCCAGCCTTGAAACATTCAGGAAACCGTTGATCATAGCAGTCATTTTATTGATCTGCAGGTCTGCTTTTTCCATAATCCTTAAATAAACTTCATTTTCCGGCTGAGAGAGCTTGAGCTGCATAAGCTGCACATAACCTTTAATGGAAGTCAGCGGCGTTTTAAGCTCATGGCTTACCATTCCTATAAAATCGTTTTTACGGATCTCATCCAGCTTCTTTTCGGTGATCTCATGAATTACCCCGGTAAAGAATTTTATGCCATCTTTTTGCTGCACTTCGCCTATCGTACGCACCCACCGAAGTTTCTCATCGTGGAATCCGGTGAGGGGGTATTCCATATCAAACCTGGTCCCTTCGGAAAGGGTACGGTCTATATGCAGCATTACCGGCTTCCGGAATTCCGGCAGGATCCGGCTGAAAGCGGCTTCAAACGACATTTCTTCGTCAGGGTAAAACCCGTAAAATTCTTTAAGCTTAGCGGATGCCGTAAAATGGCGGGTATCGGTTTCGATCTGGAACGTACCCAGGCCTGCTGCATCGATGGCCATTCTCAGGCTTTCTTCAGCCCTTTTGATTTCCGCACCGGCCAGATGCTGCCCGGTGACATCCATAAACACGCCGGTAAAAACGGAAAATGTACCGGAAGAATCTGCTTTCAGGTTGCCGATCGCGTGAAGCCAGCGGACATGCAGATCATGGAATCCGGTCACAGGAAACGTCACATCGAAATGACCGTTGCGGTAAATGGCATTTTCCAGTTGCTCCGTAACAGACGGGCGGTATTCATCGGTAATCTGTGCCAGGGCCCGATTCAGGGACAAAGGCTCGTCTTCACGGTAACCGAAGAGTTCTTTTGAACGGGTGTCCGTAAAGAATTCCCGGGTAACGGAATGGATATACCAGGTCCCGAAATGCGCTGCGCTCACCGCCAGCCGTAGAGCGATCTGTCCTTCTTCTATTTTTTCCCGGGCCTGCACCAGTTCGCGGTTCATTTTAGCCACTTCCTTAAGGGTAGCGGAAAGTTCCCGGTTGGCTTCTGTCAGGCTTTCTTCCCACTTCTTCCTGTCGGTTACATCACGGGTAGCTCCCGCTATAGCCTCTATTTTACCCTGCTCATCAAAAACGGGAGTGAAAATATAGTCGTACACACGGCTTCCGAGCACGGCATGGGGAAAAGATACTTCCCCGCGTATGGGAAGCCCTGTCTTTTTAATCTCATCGATTTCCCTTTCATGCATTTCAGCATGCCAGGGTTCATAACCCAGTTCCAGCAGCCCTCTCCCGATGGAATCTTCCCAGGTCCGGCCCCACATCGTCAGCAATGCGCGGTTGGCATAGGTAAACCGGTAATTGAGGTCAAATACATACATCAGGTCCGGGGTGGATGAGGTAATGGTTTCATACAGCCTTTCCTGCTGGTCAGACTGTGCTTTTGCTTTCAGTAAAGCTTCTTCAGCTTCTTTAGGTTGGGTAATATCCTTTGCGGTTCCGAACCATTCGATGATATTGCCCTCTTCATCGAGAATAGGAATGGCCCGGGAAAACGTCCAGCCCGGCGTGCCGTCCGTTCGTATAACGCGGTGCTCCAGCTGGAATATTTTTTTCTTACGGATGGATTCCGCTATGGCTGAATTGATCAGATCCATGTCATCAGGGTGCAGATTATCCGTCCGCCAGTTGGTGGTTGGGGTATCCGCATTCTTGAGGAAGCCCCTGCCGTCCAGCTCGCGCATTTCCCGCCAGTCCGGGCTTAAGGAATAGACTACGTCTGAGGTTGCTTCAATCAGGGCTTTGAGGCGGGCTTCTGTTGTGGCAACCTTCTGGTCTCCGGAGGCAGGCGGTTCATGGAAATTTTTCATAGCTGAGGCTGTTTGCATGTACAGGAAAGTGTAAATTCCGCATTCATCAGTAAAATCAGGACATCACCAGCTTTTATGACCCGGGAATCCTGTATGGTACATAATCCCGGTAAGAATCCGGAATTGATATTTCCGGTTGAAAAGTTACGATAAACGGCAGCAATCCTGGTGTTTTCAGTGAAAATTTTTAAAGATCCGTCTTTTGTCCGTATAACGGTTTAGCATTCAGGCAGTAACTTTTGTGAAAAAGAGATATCTGAACTTTCAAATCAGGATATTTATGCAGGATGTCGTTGAAAATGTGGTACTTAAAAAAAGTAAAGGTCTGGTATTTGTATTACATAGGCATCAAACCATTTACATTATTCATATGAAATCAACAGAAACCCAAAATGCAGGCAGCGGCCGGAAGACGCCTGCAAAATCTTCGGCAGCCGAAGGACTCAGAGAATTATTTATTGACGAGCTAAAAGATATCGTCTATGCAGAAAGGGCTTTGGTAAAAGCTTTGCCTAAAATGGCACAAAATGCCACGGAACCCAAACTGGTTGCCGCTATTGAAGAGCATGTGGCCGTTACGGAAGGCCAGGTACAGCGATTGGAAAAAATCTTTGAACTGCTCGGGGAATCCAGCCGCGGAAAGAAATGCGATGCCATGGAAGGACTGATCAAAGAAGGGGAGAGCATCGTGGAAGAAACCGAAGCCGGGCCGGTAAGGGATGCAGGCATTATTTCGGCCTCCCAGAAGATCGAGCATTATGAGATTGCGTCTTACGGTACGCTGACTGCTTTTGCCAGAACTCTGGGTGAAGAGGAGATCGCATCACTGCTGGAAGAGACACTGGCAGAAGAGAAGCAGGCAGACACCAATCTGACCGATTCAGCGTATCATTCCATTAATTTTGAGGCGGCTGATGAGGATCAGGCGCAATAAAACCATACACCGGACTGTTCTGCAGCCCGGTTTCTTTTAACACCACAATCACTTATGAAAAAAACAATGCTACTGCCTGTTGCAGCTTTCGCGACGGTATTTGCCGGTCAGCAGCTGTCGGCTCAGCGGGGGACCCCGCCGAAAGAAGTCGTTACCGTTACCCACACCACCAATTATCCGGAGCACCTGGATTTCATTCCGGAAATGGTAAATATGCTGAAAGTTCCTGCCGGATGGACGGTTTCCGTGGCAGCCTCAGGACTTGGAAAACCCAGGATGCTTTACCTGACGCCGGAAGGCAACCTCTATGTTACAAGGAGAGATGCCGGTGATGTGCTTCTCCTCAAAGACCTGAACCGCGACGGGAAGTTTGATGATATAAAAACCGTACTCGCCGAGTTCAAAGGCGTTCACGGCATTACCATGAAAGACGGATTTCTTTACGTCTGCAATAACAATGAACTGCGCCGTTACAAAACCAACGACGATGGCACGCTTTCAGACCGGGAAATGCTGTTCAACGACATGCCAAGTGCCGGGCAACACCCGAACCGTACCATGGACTTCGGTCCGGACGGAAAACTCTACATCTCCATCGGCACCCTCTGCAACGACTGTAAGGAAAGCGACCGCGAAGCCGCCACCCTGATCCAGGTGGACCCGCAGACCTGGAAGAGGAAAATCTATGCTTCCGGTCTCCGGAACATGATCGGTTTCGGCTGGCATCCGCAGACTTCGGAACTCTGGGGCGTGGACAACGGGGGCGATACGAAAGGGGACGACTGGCCGCCGGAAGAGCTTAACCAGATTAAAGAAAATAAAAATTACGGTTATCCGTTTGCCTATGCGAAAAGGGAAGTCGATAAAAGCAGGGAAGACCCTGCAGGTGACAGCAAAGAAAAATGGGTGATGGCTACGGAACCTTCCGTAATGGAATTCCAGGCCCATATGGCACCTATCGGGTTTCAGTTTTTTCCTGCAGGTACGCCGTTCAGCGGGGATGCCCTGGTGAACTGGCATGGTTCCTGGAACCGCAGCAAGCCTGTAGGATTCAAGGTGCAGAAGATTCATTTCGAAAACGGGAAACCGGTATCGGCCGAAGATTTCCTCTCCGGCTTCCTGAAAGGGAAAACCCGCTTCGGGCGGCCTGCCGGTGTGGCTATTGCATCATCCGGTAAAGTATTTATTTCAGATGATGCCAACGGCGTTATTTACAGTATCCAACCCAAATAAAAAAAGTATGAAAAAAATAATACTCTGTGCCCTTTTTGCAGGCTGTGCAGCAGCACTGCCGGATCAGCCGACCGCAAGAATAGAATTCAGCGCTCCCGATAGCTATCCTGAAGGGATTGCTTATGACAGTATTTCCAATACCTATTTTGTCTCTTCGGCACGGCTGGGAAACATCGGGAAAGTAACGCCCGAAGGCGCTTATACGTCACTGATCAGCGATCCGGCATTGCGGTCGAGTTACGGGCTGAAGGTCCATCCTGACGGAAAACGTCTATTTGCCTGCATCGGGGATGCCAATTACAGCAAGTTCACCTCGCCTGAAACCCGGAAAAAGATGGCCCGTCTCATCGGCATCGATAAAATGACCGGCAGGAAAACAGATGATATCGACCTTTCAGGACTGGTACCCGGAAAACATTTTCCCAACGATCTTACCTTCGACAGCCGGCAGAATGCCTATATTACTGACAGCTTTGCGAATGTGATCTATAAAGTAACACCGGACGGGAAGGCTTCCGTATTTGCAGACAGTCCGCTCTTCAAGACCGAAGGGATCGGGCTGAACGGCATTGTATATCATCCCGGCGGTTATCTGCTTTCCGTAAGCAGCGGTACCGGAGCCATCTATAAGATAGACCTTGCCGATCCCCGGAAGATTTCCAAAGTAGCCACCGGGCAGTTCTTCATCAATGGTGACGGCCTCCTGCTGAACGGAAACCGGAAGCTCATCGTAGTCCAGAACGGAGGAAGCGATAAAATCTATGAACTGACCTCCGATGACAACTGGTCTTCGGCAGAACTTTCGGCTTCCACACTGGCCGCCGACCGCTTTACCTATCCTTCAACGGTAACAAAAGCAGGCGATAAATTATGGGTAA
>JAKOOI010000374.1 GCA_022701475.1 Weeksellaceae bacterium | reverse complement strand
AAGGAAATCATGCTGAGCAAACTCGGGTCTCCTACCTGGAAATCCCTGAAACAGAAAACGAAAGCCAAGGTAAAACAGATTGCTTTCGACCTGATCCAGCTGTATGCCCAGCGGAAGACTGCCAAAGGATTCGCCTATACCCCCGATTCTTACCTTCAGAACGAACTGGAAGCCAGCTTCCTGTATGAAGATACACCGGATCAGGAAAAAGCGACGATTGATGTAAAGAAAGACATGGAGGCAGATACTGTGATGGACAGGCTGGTCTGCGGCGATGTAGGTTTCGGAAAAACGGAAGTCGCGGTGCGGGCAGCCTTCAAAGCGGCAACCGACGGAAAGCAGGTCGCGGTACTTGTTCCTACCACCATTCTGGCCTTCCAGCATTACCGGAGCTTTAAAGACAGGCTGAAAGATTTCCCGGTGAATGTAGCGTACGTCAACCGTTTCAGGACGGCAAAACAGAAAGCCGAAACCCTGGAAGACCTGAAAAACGGGAAGGTGGATATTATTATCGGAACCCATCAGCTGGCAGGAACCTCCGTTAAATTCAAGGATCTCGGATTATTGATCATCGATGAGGAACATAAATTCGGCGTTTCGGTAAAGGATAAGCTGAAGACCCTGAAAAGCAATGTGGATACACTCACCCTTACGGCCACACCGATCCCGAGAACATTGCAGTTTTCCCTGATGGCGGCGAGGGACCTTTCGGTCATCAAGACACCACCGCCCAACCGGCAGCCGGTGGATACCCATATTATCGGGTTTAATGAAGAGACCATCCGTGATGCAGTCTCGTATGAAATCCAGCGTGACGGCCAGGTTTACTTTATCAATAACCGTATTGAAAACCTTAAAGATATTGCAGGCCTGATCCAAAGACTGGTTCCGGATGCCCGGGTGATTATCGGCCATGGACAGATGGAAGGGAAGCAGCTGGAAAAAAACGTCCTGGATTTCATGGAAGGCAAATATGATGTATTGGTTTCTACTACCATTATAGAAAGCGGCGTGGACGTACCCAATGCCAATACCATATTTATTAACGATGCCCACCGGTTCGGGATGGCAGACCTGCACCAGATGAGGGGAAGGGTAGGACGGAGCAACAGGAAAGCGTTCTGTTACCTTATCACCCCGCCGTATGATATGATGTCCTCCGATGCCAGAAAACGCCTGGAAGCCATTGAGCAGTTTTCAGACCTGGGAAGCGGCTTCCAGATTGCCATGAAAGACCTGGAGATCCGGGGCGCCGGTGACCTCTTGGGCGCTGAACAGAGCGGCTTCATCAATGAAATGGGGTTTGAGACCTACCAGAAACTGATGCAGGAGGCGCTGGAGGAACTGAAAGATGACCAGGAATTTGAAAACCTTTTTGAAAACGAAGAAGAAAGGAATAAGCTGTTTAAAACCACGAAAGACGTCAACATCGATACGGATCTGGAGCTGATGCTACCGGACGAGTACATCTCCAATACCGAAGAAAGGCTGCTGTTGTACCAGAAGCTTGCCGATATCGACAACGAGAAAGATCTTGAAAAGTTTGAAGCCGAACTCACCGACCGTTTCGGATCCCTGCCGGAAGAAGCGAAGAACCTGCTGAAAAGCGTCAGCCTCAAATGGCTTGCTGCAGAAATAGGCTTCGAAAAGATCGTGATGAAAAACGGGGTGTTCCTGGGATATTTTCCGGCGAACCCGCAGGATAAGTTTTACCAGACCAACAAGTTCAGGCATATCATCACCTACCTTACCCGGAATCCTTCGGAGGCACAGCTTAAGGAAAAGTCCGGCAAAGACGGCAATCAGCTCATGATGAGAAAAGACAAGG
Source organism: Weeksellaceae bacterium (assembly GCA_022701475.1). Classification (GTDB taxonomy): domain Bacteria; phylum Bacteroidota; class Bacteroidia; order Flavobacteriales; family Weeksellaceae; genus Chryseobacterium. The sequence continues at coordinate 2,106 of JAKOOI010000374.1, read as the reverse complement.
TACATAATGTCAAAGAAGTAAACCATTTGCTGAAATCCATCCTGAAAACGGAAATGGCCTGATGCCGAAGTCATGTTGCTGACCTTCACTTTATATAAAAGCAAATCTCCTGTTTTGGTGTAATTTCAATATTTTAGCCTGATCAGTACATATTATATAATCCGGAAGCCTGAGTTTCCGGATTTTTTTATCATTTTATCCGTTGTCTGTTGATTTTAACAATAAGATTAACAAAAATTAATTTATATTTGACACCATTAAATGAACAGTATGATCAAAAAGTATTTTCTTTCATCAATTACGGCGCTGACACTTGGCTTTGTAACATCCTGTGACAATTCAACGGAAGATCCGCCCAACCAGAATGCGAACGGCTCATCAGGGGCTACTATTACAGGTCCCAGGATCTTAAGTAAAATTACTGACGGTACCAAAGATTATGAAGAATACATCACCAATTCCGGAGTACTTTCCCAGGCATTTATCAGGGATGCAGGTTCCGGCAATACGCTTACGTCTACAGTAACCTATTCAGGGAATAAAATTGCAACCATCAAGTACCAGGATAATGCCAGTCCCCATGTCATTGACTATCTTTATACCTTAACCTATACTGCCGGAAAGCTTTCAGGGTTTGCCATGGACCATACCACCACAATGGCTGTCAACCACAGCGATTTCACAGTATATTACGATCCTGCCGGACAGCTTTACATAATTGTTGAAAAGAGAAAAATGGGCGGAAGCACGGCCTATACGCACTATATAGAATCCAAGTTTACCTTTTCGGGTAACAATGTGGTAAAGGCAGACCATACCACCATGCTGATGAGCGGCGCCAATCCGGATCCGGCTACTGCTTCTGTAACATCTTATGCCTATGAGAATTATGATAATAAGGTCAATCCTTATCTTACCCTGCCGAAAGAGTATTTTATGGTAACGGGTACTGCGATGAAGATTAATTTTTATACTTTATCTTCCAATAATTACGGAAAGATGACCATCCAGAGCCCTGCTGCTCCGGCTGTTATCGTACCAAAAGGATATGTGTATGATTCGCAGAATTATCCGGTATCCGATCAGGCATCCCTTAAATACATATACAAACCATTACAATAATAAGTTTTTTTTGATATTTATTCTTTAAAACCAATCAGTACATGCCTATTATTTAAAAAAAAATTCTAATTTTGAAAAAATAAATAATCCCCTACCGGAAATGAAAAGACTTTTTTATTTTATGTTGCTGTTTGCAGGAATAACAGCTGTGCATTCCTGTAATGATTTGCTGGATGAAAACGGAGATCCGTTATTGGATACCAATACAAATACCGGCCTGAATGGTCCCAGAGCGTTATACAGAGAGATTACGGATTCCGATACCCTGGCCACCTATTATTACAACGGGACCCAGGTATCACGAGTGGTGAAGAAAAAAGCTTCCGTGGAAGATATTTCATGGAGTGGAGATAAAATCAGCAGGATCGACTTCCGGGGATTCCTGGATCTCGACCTGGATAACGACAATGTTATCGATAAGGACAGCATCCTGTTTACCCGCCAGTTTACCTATGGAGCCAACGGAAGACTGGAAATGATTACAGAAGGCCGGTCATACTATAAAAAGACCATCGTTCCTCCTGCTACCACTCCCGGTCCGCAGACCTTATACAAGAGAACGGCATCTATCTATAAAATGGTCTATTCTGCAACTACAGCAAAACTTGAGTCCATCAACATGGAGGGCGCTGATGTAGTGTCCGGTACCCCTATAACGTACACCCGCTATTCTAACACCAAATTCGAATACAACGGGGACAATGTTTCCAAAGTAACGAGATCCAACGGGCCTATTACCTCAAGCGGACAGGGGGCAGCTGTTGTAAAACTGGGATATGATTATGCCAACTATGATGCGCAGATCAATCCGTATACATTGCTGCCTTTTGCTTATAGAGTTTCAAGGATCCTGTCTATTGACACCGCAGACGGTACCGACTGGAACAGCTGGATGATGTCCCCGAACAGCCCGAAACGGAAGTCGGTAACCGATCTTACGGTTCCGGTTCCGAATCCTGTAGTACAGACTACCGATCTTGCGTA
>JAKOOI010000349.1 GCA_022701475.1 Weeksellaceae bacterium | reverse complement strand
AGGTTTTCCTGTCCGGCGATGTTCTCCCAATTCATGGCCCAAAGATAAGAAAATTGTAGTTTTGGGGAAGGCATCCGTTATTTTTTATCCGGGAACAGCCTTGCTGCCGGTGAATGGTAAATGGTGAATTCCGCTCCGCAGGTCAATTCTGCTGCGCAAGTGAGTTTCAATGGTTGTAGACTGATGTTAAAAATTCACCATTGACAAGCAAAGCGGATTGACCATTGACAACCCTCTGTTTCCCTGGGCATCTGCCTTAACAAACTTTAACCTCATATAATTTTTACAATTCATTAATATTTAAGATATTTGCGCATTATTTTAAAAATAAAGAATGAAAAAACTCTTTGTACTATCATTTATATCAGTGGGATATTTCCTGAACGCGCAGAACCTGAGCAACTCACCTTATGCGACTTACGGAATTGGAGATGTAAAATATGATAATACGATTGAAACTTCCTCAATGGGAGGAATTTCCACTGCTTTCATCAGCGACTTTTCCAGCAATTTCAATTTTGCCAACCCTGCAAACAATGCCAATTTTGAACTGACCAGCATCAAGCTGGAAGCGACCAACGAGAACAACTATTTCAAAACCGATTACAACAATACGAAGTCGAACAAACATTCTACGTATCTGTCTAATATATCCCTCGCATTCCCTTTATCCCCGAAGATGAAAATGGGACTTTCCTATCAGCCGTACAGCTCAAAAAGCTATGATATCCTCCATACGGAAAGGGATGCTGCCGGTAATACGATCAACGGCAGTAGATTCACAGGAAGCGGAAATGTAAATACGGCCCAGATTGCATTAGGCTATAAAGTAAATGACAAAGTTGCTGTAGGGGCAAGAGCCAATTATTATTTCGGAAATCTGTATGACATCAATGAACTGACCTACCCGGGTGCGGAGCTGATCAACGGATACGAAACCAAGAACAGCATCAAGAACTTCAACTTCACGCTGGGCGCAAGCTATCAGAATGTAGATACCAGAACGGACAGAAAACTGACGATCGGTGCCACTACAACTTTCGGGAATACCAGCAATATGACGACGGATTATATAAACAGTACATACTTTTATACCGATGCTGCCCAGACAACCAAGAGCAATGAGAGCATCATCGAGCAGAAAAGCACCAACTCCAAAAACCTGCTGCCGCTGCAGGCTTCCGTAGGGGTGGGATATGGTGAAGAAAACAAATGGTTCCTGTCTCTCCAGGGAGATTATAAAAAAGGCGAAAGCATTGCCTATTTCGGAAATACCCTGGACCTTCAGGATTCTTACCGGATTTCTGCCGGAGGCTGGTACCTTCCGAACTATAACAATTTCAGGAATTACCTGTCGAGAATCGTTTACCGTTACGGTGCTTTCTATGAAAAAGGAAACCTGCAGATTGCCGGCCAGAACATCAACAAGTTCGGGATTTCCGGCGGTGTCCTTCTTCCGTTCAAGAACAGCAGCATTACCCGTATGAGCGGCCTTGAACTCGGATTGGAATTGGGGAAAAGAGGAACCCTGAAAAACAATCTGATCAACCAGAATTTCATCAACCTGAAAGTCGGATTCAATTTTGCTGACAAATGGTTCAGAAAGACCTTATACAACTAAGATGACGTTTTTTAAAAACATATCATATAAAAAAAATATAGCATACCTTTTTAGTTGTGCTATATTTTTTGCGGTAACATCCTGTGAGGAAGATCTTGCTAAAAACGCAGCCAAGCAGAGCAAAAACTTTCCTTCCCAGATCATCGATAACGCACATATCATCCAGCGGGATTCCGGGTTTGTCACCATGCGCGCAGTGGCACCGGTAATTGAAAAGTATGAGCTGATCGACAGTCCGTATACCATTGCCAGAAAAGGGATCGACATCCAGTTCTTCGATAAGAAAAAGCCGAAAGTTCCGGGAACCATCAGGGCTAAATACGCCAAGTTCTATGACTACAAGCAGTTCTATGAAGCCAGAGGAGATGTAAGGATCAAAACCAACGAAAACCAGCGTTTCGCCATGCAGAGCGTGTTCTGGGACCAGCGTAAAAAAAGAATCTATACCAAAGATACCGTGTATGTCACCATGGAAGACGGTTCCACACTGGTCGGGGCCCACGGGATGACGGCAAAGGACGACTTCTCGGAATATGTTTTTTTCCAGAATTCCGGCGATTTCAGTACGAATCAGCTTAAAATGTCTGAGAAGTAAATGCAGCCTGCCGTGTTTCACGCCATCGGGCTGATGTCCGGAACAAGCCTGGACGGACTGGATCTCTGCTTCGCCCGGTTTGAAAAAAAGGAGTGCTGGGAGTTTGAAATTTTGAAAGCGGAAACCCTTCCCTATGCTCCTGCCTGGGAAAGCCGGCTTGCAAATGCCATCCATTTGCCGTCGGAAGCATTGCTGGAACTGCATTCCGACTATGGTTTCTATCTGGGAAGATCCGTTAAGAATTTCATTGATAAGCATCAGCTTCAGAATATAGACCTGATTGCCTCCCATGGCCATACGGTCTTTCATCAGCCTCAGAAAAAATTCACTTTGCAGATTGGTGACGGCAGAGCCATTAAGCTGGAAACCGGATTGCCGGTAATTTACGATTTCCGGAGCCAGGACGTCCTGATGGGCGGAAATGGTGCTCCCCTGGTACCGATTGGTGATGAACTGCTTTTCTCCCGGTACGAAGCCTGTCTTAACCTGGGCGGATTTTCCAATATCTCCCTGAAAATCAATAATCAGCGGGTGGCCTTCGATATTGCTCCGGTGAATATTGTCATGAACCCTCTGGCACGTCTTCTGGGAAAAAACTTTGACGAAAACGGCGGCCTGGCCAGAACCGGAACAGTGGATCAGGAACTGCTGGCACAACTGGATTCCCTTGAGTTCTACCGCCAGCCTCCTCCCAAATCGTTGGGTATAGAATGGTGCAATCGGCATGTTTTTCCCCTGCTGGAAAACAGGGATCCGGCAACGGCCCTCGCCACCATTACCGAACATGTTTCCGTGCAGATTGCAGAAACCCTGAACCGGTACCGGCTGAAAAATGTTCTTTTTACCGGCGGCGGCACCTATAA
>JAKOOI010000342.1 GCA_022701475.1 Weeksellaceae bacterium | reverse complement strand
AGAGCTGGTAAGTGTCATTGAAAATACTTACAATCGCCTGAATATCACCTTTTCCCCCTGCAACTTCAATGGTACTGGCTTCCTTCAGACCGAAAACAGCCCGCCCGTTAGTCCTTAATATAACCCTATTTCCTGAGCAGTCTTCCAGCGTTGTATTGGAAGGATAGGGCCCGTCAGCATATGTTCTGCCCAGATCGCTGCTGATAAACTGAAGATCCCTGATCCGGACCCACCGGCCTATATCTTCTGTGCTAAGCTGGGAAATTGTTCTTTCTACTGCGGCAACGGGTTCAGGTAATGTATGGCTGTCGAAAAAATACCTGAAGACCTCTTCATCCCTGATGCGGTAGGAAGCCGTTCCCGAAGCATCACCGGATCCCAACTGGAGTTCACCGTTGAGGTTTCTTATGTACAGGTCTTTTAATTTAACATAAAGATCTTTTCCTACACTGAAGCGCTCTTCCGTATATAACTCCGTTCTGTTGATATTGATCCTGATTCCACCGGTAGCATCCTGTGCATACAGGCATTTGTAAAAGTTTCCAGTCTGGTCATTGGCAGAAACCCTTACTTTCAGGTAAAAGTCACCTGCAACCTGCATAAGGCTTCCCGGAGAAAGATTGCCGGCAAGCTGCTTGAGCTCCGCTACGGATTTCGCGGTCAACCCATCAGTGCTGAAACGGCAGGGATCTGCTGTTTTGCCGTCCAGTCGCGGAAAATGAGGATCTGTATTGCCCGGGGCCGTACTTTCCATGTCGAGATCTGACAGTCTGTTTACATACAGCTGATAGGAAGAATTGTATCTGCTTAGAATCCCTGTAAATTTTCCGCGGCCTGCAGGAATGATCCGGTTGGCAAAAGATGCATAACCGCTGTTCCTTACGATGGCTTTTCTTTCGTAAGACTGGGTCTGCGTATTCCAGCCCTGGCCGATGGTTTTGCTGGCCGTTTCTCCGGCAGGAGCAAAACTGGTGCACAATGCCTTCTCATCAAACTCCACATTGTCCAGCTGGATAAGGCACCCGATCAGTGCCTGATGATCTGCAAACTGGGAAATGGTAAGTTTTTTAGGAACAATATCCGCCCTGATGCTGCAGTCCCTGAAAATGTGTCCGGGAATTTCCTTTTCCGGAATCCGGGTTCCGGAAGAAGTAATCTGACCCAGCTGCTTTACATTTCCATAGGATGTAACGGCAAGTCCTTTTAATTCGATATAAACTTTGGAACCTTGCGGAAAACGGGTATATGAACTGACCAGATCAATACTTACCGTGAGGCCTTCCGTTGGGTTTTCCGGAGCATCCTGAAGGTAAAGGGTTTTGTAGATATTACCGGATTCGTCCGTTGATGAAACGTAACCTTCGATATAAGCATTTTCCGTAATGACCTCACCGGCAGTTTTCAGCTTCAGGTCATGAATTGTCCATCTTACGAATGCCTGTGCCGAATCTGTATAATAAGCGGCATTCCTGCACTGGTATCCGCTGAGATCCGGGTTTTCATATTTATCGTCATGTACACAGCCTGTAATCACGAAAACCATAAGCAGGATACGGAAACAGGAGTGAATAAAATTATACTTTTTCATAAAGATCAGAATACATTAAAACCGTACATAGATATTGGTAAAGAAAGTTCTTCCTCTGTCGTACCAGAGCTTAGGCCCGAAATAAGGGACTGCTCTCTGATAATCCTCCAGCGCATCCGGAAAGTTGGCCAGCCTTCCCTGTTCGAATCCCCCGGTAACATAATTCCTGTTGTTCAGGATATTGTTTACAGAGATGCTGATTCCCAATCTGCATTTCCTGATCACGAATGATTTTCCCGCATTCGCATTTAGCATCAGCTGGTCATCAAATTTTTTCTGTGCCGTCAGCTGCCGGATAACATCCTGGGTTACTCCGTCATACAGCATATCCGTTGTACCGGGCACCGTATATAAAGTTGCCGTTTTATTAAGAGCGGAGAAATCGAGGTACTGGTCCATCAGGTAATTGGCTGAAGTTCCTATCCACCAGTATTTCGGCGAATTGTATTTCAGCCCCAGTGAAAAAGCTTTCTGCGGTGTTCCGGCTACTCTGTAGTTTTCAATATGCGCTTCCCCAAAACTTCTGAAACCGTTCCGGTCGTCAAATGAATACACCTGCGGCCTGTTTGTAAAAGTATATTCACCGATGCTTGCCACACCTACAGCATTTAAAACAGGGGAAATCTTCAGATCAAGTCCCAGTTCTGCGCCTATGTACCGCTTTTCGGCGCTGCTCATGGCTTCATTGATCAGGGTATTATAGGATCCGGAGTCGGTGCTTATGGCAGCATAGTATCTTGCTATTTCCGTAGCATTGCTGATGGCCGTATAATATCCGGACAGCCTCAGTTTCAGGATCCGGCTTCTCATCATATAGCTCAGGTCATTTGAACTGATCACCTGATTTTTAACACCCGGCGTCAGGTAATCCACTACTCTCGGGTTAATATAGAGTTCATTAAAGGTCGGCGAAAGACTGAAAAACGCACCGTTGTAGACCACGAAGTTATTTCCGTTGATTTTATAGGTAAGCTTGCCGTTTATGCCTGCATCCACAGCGTTATAGACTTCGCTTTTTCCTTTGGAACGTTCAGCAAAAAGAGCGATGCTGCTTCTATAGTTTCCGTTTCTGTACATTCTTGAACAGGATGAAAAGACGGAAGCCATAATATTCCATCTGCTGAAATCAATTTCGGCAGATATGTTCAGTGAATAATGGGTTTTATGAAACTGATAAGAATACTGGGTACGTTCTCCTTTCCGGACCTCATTATCCGGATGATCGGCATCATACGGTGCATCGTTGTTGAAAGGATTGAGGTTATAAGCATAACGGGCACCCAGCAGATCTTTGATTCTTCTGAAGTTATCAGAATAAAGGTTCTGATAATTGAAATTGATATTCAGTTTCCAGCTGTTGGCAGGCCTTGTGTCGAAATGGGAAGCAAAGCTGAGGACTCTGTCTCTGCTGACATCCTCGACCAATGTGTATGAAGCGCCTTTTGAGGTTCCGTCCATATGGGTAAGGTTGATACGGTTGGTGTTGTAGAGATCATTCCAGTCAATCTGAGACCGCGCTCGGAATTCATCAGCTGTTAAAAGACCGTAGCCCGGAAGCTTTCTGTAGTAGGTAGGATTCGGGTCTGTTGCATGGAACCAGTCCAGGCGGCTCCGGGCATCGCTTCCCGTCTGGTAGGATACCGTATTGATCCAGTTTGAATTTTTCCCTATTTTAAGGTAATCCGTCAGCATAACAACCGGTTCAAAAACATTCCTGATCCGGGAATTTCTCTTTTCGCCGTCCTGCCAGCCCCAGTACGGATTATAATTTTTACCCATAAGGTCGTAGGCTTCCTGTGTGTTGGGAGCATTGGAAGCCCGGTAGGCAGGGGAACCGAAAACAGTCAGGTTTACTGAATGCCGGTTGCTGAATTGTTTTTCGGCAGATCCGAAATAGGCATAGGCATCCTGGTAGACGCCGTCTGTAACGGCATGGTCTCCCCATCTCCTGCTTCCGGAAAATGTGAACGCCCAGCCCTTCCCGGACAACCCGGAAGAATAGGTGGCCAGAATGCGGTGCAGGTAACTTCTGTTGGTAAACGAATAAGCCAGAGAAATCTGTTTCCGGTAAAGAGATGCTCTGGTATTATAATATACGACACCGCCCAGATTTCCGAAAGTATAGTCAGACGGCGCGTTATTGTAAATGGCTTCATAAGGATAGCGGATAACATCATTGAGACCGCCCCAATTGCTGAAATCGACTTTGCCGTCATCGCTTTTAGACATCTGAACCCCATTGAAGAGCACCTCGCCGAACCGGTTGTCCGTACCTCTCGGCCGGAACCAGTAAGCTCCCAATTCAAATGCAGACACCCTCTGAAACGCATCTCTTCCTGAACTTAAGAGCCCGACAGTAGGCTGCATACCGGCACTTTCATCGTCAGCAGTACCGGCTGACTCTTCAAGCATAACAAGGTCTGTATCGGCTTCCGGATTATAAATGAGCAATATGGTGCCCAGGTCTTTTTCTTTTGCAAAAGCAGGTATATCAAATTCAAGGACTTTCGTTTCATAATCGTTCCTTACAATGGTTATCCGGTAGTGACCCGGCTTCAGGTCTGCAAGCTGAAAGTAACCTGCCTTATCAGCCATTATATCCTTTCCGTACCCGTCAAGGCCTATTACTGCATTTTCCACAGGATCGCTTTTCTGGTCTTTTACATAAGCAAACACTGTAGTCTGTGCATCACAATACGCTGCAGGAAGCAGCGTGAACAAAGACACTAAAGATAATTTTTTAATCATGACTATTTGGTTTTTATGCTGCTTCCGATGATCACCAACTGAAGAGAGTGTAAATTTAAATATTTTTTCATATTCACAAAATAATTAGTCTTATTTTTGAATAAAAATAAATATTTATAATAAAAACAAAATAATAATCAAAATAAATAACTAATATTCATAAATAATTAAAATTATAAATAATACAACACGAAGAGAATTATGATTCAATAAACA
>JAKOOI010000326.1 GCA_022701475.1 Weeksellaceae bacterium | reverse complement strand
AATTTAACCACCAAAGAAATTGCAACATACACTTTCGTTACTCCGAAAGCCATACAGAACCGCAAAAACAGGCTGAGAAAAAAATTGAGCATAGCGTCAACAGTTGATATTTACAAGTGGTTTAATGATCTTTAAACCACCTTTTTTTTAACAGAACCGGTATTTTATTTCACAGTAAAAATTTGATAAGCATTGCTGAACTGCTGATAAAATACCGGTTTTGTCTGTCCGAAAATTCTTTGTTTACACCTAGTATCCGCTGATCAGCCACTGCCTGGTCCCGGTCATAGAAAAACGGTATCAAAATCATCTTAGATTAATGGCTGCAAAAATTCCGGATCCGGGATTCTATACTTACATTTGCATCAGTTAAAAGAAACAGGAATCAGATCCTGTATTTAAATGATACAAAATGAAAATAGAAATCTGGTCGGATGTGATGTGCCCGTTTTGCTATATCGGGAAAAAGAACTTTGAAAAAGCATTGGAACACCTGCCGTTCAAAAACGAGGTGGAAGTAGAATGGAAAAGCTATCAGCTGGATCCTTCGCTGGATCCCGGTGAAACAATCAATACATTTGCCTATTTCAGGGAAAAGAAAGGGATTCCGGAAGCACAGGCCGGCGGGATGCTTACCCGGGTTACTGATATGGGGAAGAATGCAGGGATTGATTTCCGGTTTGACAGGACACTGATCACCAACACTTTCCCGGCCCACAGGATCCTTCAGCTGTCCAAAAAATACGGGAAGTCCGGTGAAATGGAGGAAGCCCTTTTTATGGCCCATTTTACCGACGGGAAAAATATTGCAGATCCGGAAGTGCTGGTTTCGCTGGCTGAAGCAGCAGGCATCAGTGAAAGTGAAGCGGTGCAGGCACTGGATGCCGGCCATTTCGATGAAGATGTCCGTCAGGATATAGCTGCAGCTCAACGTTACGGCGTTTCAGGAGTGCCTTTTTTTATTCTTAACGGAAAATATGCCGTTTCCGGAGCCCAGCCTGCAGATCTTTTTGCCGATGCATTGTTGCAGACCTACGAGGAAACCGTATCCGTTATCAGAAAACAGGATGACTGCGGCAATCTGTCCTGTGATACCGGGGATTGCAGCATATGAATGGAATCCTTATTTTTGGACCCGTCTAATTCATATTTTTTCCTATGATCACAATAAACGGCGGGCAGCAGTTTGCCTTAGATAAAACCCTCTTTGTCTTTGCTCTGGATTCGGAAGCAGGAAACGTATTCAATGATAAGAACAAGCTCATCACCGGTATCGGAAAAGTGAACGCCGCCATTGAGCTTACCCGGGAAATCCAGCGTAGCAGGCCGGAACTTATCATTAACCTGGGCTCTGCCGGAAGCAGCAGTTTTAAGAAAGGGGAAGTGGTCTGTTGCACCCAATTTATCCAGCGGGATATGGATGTGCGCGGACTCGGGTTCAGCCTTTATGAGACACCGCTTTCCGGGATCCCGCCTTTGCTGGAATATGGACTCGCAAAGGAAGGACTTTCCCAGGGAATCTGCGGAAGCGGTGACAGTTTCGAGATGAACCACTCCGGAACAGACTATACTGTTGTAGATATGGAAGCCTATCCGCTGGCTCTTATTGCCATGAAGGAGAAAATTCCTTTCCTCTGTTTGAAATATATTTCCGATGATGCCGGAAGCGGGGCTGCAGATGACTGGACCGTTCAGGTGCATCTGGCAGCAGAAGCATTCAGCCGAATTTTATTCACCATTCTTTAAAAAAAATATGACGTCACCAATCATCCGGATAGCTACTGCAGAAGACCTGCCGGTACTGCAGCACCTGGGAAAGGAAACTTTTTACGAAACATTTGCTGCCTGTAATACGGAGGAGGCCATGCAGAAATATCTTGATGAAAGCTTTTCAGCAGAGAAGCTGCAAAAAGAACTGCAAAACAGCGGTTCCCTGTTTTTTCTGGCCTGTGACCTGGATGATACCGTTGGCTATCTGAAAATAAATACCGGAAGCGCCCAGACCGAGCTTCAGGACGAATATTCCCTGGAAATTGAGAGGATTTATGTGAAAAGCGCGTATCATGGTAAAAAAGTAGGACAGCTTTTGTATGAGAAAGCAGTGGAAACAGCCCTCGGTCAGAAAAAGAAATACCTGTGGCTAGGCGTTTGGGAAGAGAATCACAGAGCGCTGCGTTTTTACAGGAAAAATGGCTTTACAGAATTCGGCAAACATCTTTTCCGGCTGGGAAATGAGGAACAGACCGACCTGATAATGAGGAAAGAGCTGTAATTTACCTGAATACAGCATTTATCTGAAATTTACGTAAAGTGGTCTCCGGCTTAATGATCCTGACCGATCTATCCGATGTAATGATTTTTGATTCTTTCTGATCTGCCTCAGGCTGTACTTACGGGACAATAGTTTTTCTGCTCCTACATCTCGTAAATTTCGGCATCGGTAAATACATAAAATGTGCCGTTCTTAGGGGTGTTTTTAGTATCCAGACCGGTGAACTCGCTGAAAGCAGGCAGAAGGAGCTGCTTAGCGGTTACCACGAAACAGGGAAGCCTGATTTTTTTCACCGGCGAACTGATGATAAATCCCGGATGGATATGGCCCGTAATCTGAAGCTTGCCCTGTTTCTTCTCAAAATCGTGAACCAGCATAAAGTGATCGGTTTCGAAGGCTTTTGATCTTGCACTCAGGCAGAGTTTGGCTTCCAGCTTTTTGGATAGCCGGTCATGGTTTCCTTCAATCAGGTGAAACCGGAGCTCCGGATACCGGCTTCTCCAGCTGCAGAATTTGTCCACGTCCGAATTATCCCCTGCGTGCAGGAGATCGCCGACCACAATGAATTGTTCAGGACAGAAATAATCAATCAGGACAGAAAGCCGCTCCAGGTCATTTTTCATGATCTGATTGGCCAGCGCAATTCCGTTTTTCCGGAAATGGGCGGTCTTTCCTATATGCAGGTCCGAAAGAACCAGTGCCTTCTGCTCTTCCCAGAACAATGCCCTTTGGTTGGTTAAAATAAAAGTTTCGTTATGAAGGGTGATAGGGTGGGTTGCAATTTTCATTATTTTAATTCTCATTCATTTACCTGCGGACATCCGGAAAGTCATGATTATTCTAAGAGGTGGATGTATCCGCTTTTGAAATGGGAAAATCTTTTCCTGTCCGGGTTTAAATTTCTGCATTATTACTTCACTTTTTTTGCCTGCTGGATGAGTTTCTGTATCCTCGAATCCAGGTCTTCGCTGGAAAGCGTCTGCCGTAAAGAGTCTACTTTAATCGGGAAGCTGAGCGGTGTAAAAGTATTGGCAAATTTGAGAATAATTTTTGACTTTTCAATCCTTTTGAAAGCTTCCACCAGCCGCTGCTCCTGAAGCTGGGCGTTGAAAACTTCGGTATACGACTGCCGGACCAGGAAATTATTCGGATCATAGTCTTCCAGGACTTTAAAAATAAGCCCTGCCGAGCTCTGCAGTGATTTGTTGGAACGTTGTTTTCCCGGAAAATTCTGGACGACCATTCCGGAGATAACTGCGATATCCCTGAACTTCCTTCGGGCCATTTCCGCAGAATTGATGCTGGATATCACATCGGTCATCAGGTTTTCCCTTGTCAGGATCCGGTGAAGGTTTTCCTCATTCAGCGGAATTTCCTTATCGCTGAACAATTCGAAGCCGTAGTCGTTCATTGCCATAGAAAATGAGATAGGGGCCAGCTTGGAAATCCGGTAGGCTACCAGTGCTGCCATCACCTCATGGACCAGCATTCCTTCAAACGGATACATGAATAGATGATAGCCTTCGCGGTTTTTAATCATTTCCACCAGGAATTCATCCTCTTGGGGAATATGGGACCGTTCTTCCTGGTTGGCAAGCAGAGGATGCAGGAACTTCAGCTCTTTTTCAGAAGCTTTCGGATTCAGGGCTCCGGATAATTTTTCCCGGAGGTAATGCCCCAGGTTGGTACTCAGGGGCAGCCTTCCGCCAAGATAGCTCGGAGCAAAAGCCTTTCCCTTGGCTGCCCGCACAAAAACGGTCATATCCTTGATCATGGCCACTTCAAGCACCCGTCCGGCCAGTATAAATTTGTCTTCTTTTTTTAATCTCGAAATAAAATATTCTTCAACCATACCGATATAACCTCCGGAAATAAACTTTACCTTCAGCATGGCGTCGCTTACGATTACCCCCATATTCATACGGTGCAGCATGGCAATCTTCCTGGATGTGACTTTATAGATGCCTTCTTCATCAATAACCACCTTATGGAATTCCTCATAGCTTTTCAGGGCTTTCCCGCCGATAGTCAGGAAATCAAGCATACCCTGCCACTCTTCATCCGTCATATCCCGGAAGGCAAACGTTTCTTTGATCCGCGGATGCATTTCCTCAGGCAGGAATCCGTCACCGACGGCCAGGGTCATCATGAACTGTACCAGTACATCAAAACACAGCACCTGGGGATCCCTGGGTTCAATGACATTGTCTTTCACGGCTTCCTTCAGGGCAGCCACTTCAATCAGTTCCAGGGAGTGAGTAGGGACGCAGTAGATCTTTGACAGTTCAAAAGGAGAGTGGCCGCTTCTTCCGGCCCGCTGCAGGAACCGCGCCACGCCTTTGGCCGACCCGATCTGGATCACGGTATCCACCGGTTTGAAATCGATCCCCAGATCAAGGGAAGAAGTGGAAACAACAGCTTTCAGCTTTCCTGAACTTAAATTTTCTTCAATCCAGATCCGCAGGTGGGCATCAATGGAACTGTGGTGAATGGCAATCTGTCCTGCAAAATCCGGATAGGCATTCAGCAATAGCTGGTACCACATTTCACTCTGGCTCCGGGTGTTGGTAAAAACAATGGTAGATTTTGACTTGAGAATGATGGGAACCACTTTGTCAGCAAGTTTATGCCCGAGATGGCCGGCCCACGGCAGGATTTCCACTTCATCAGGAAATACCGGAACAATTTCGATTTTCTTTTTCTCCCTGGCAGTTACGGTGGTTTTTTTGATATCATACGGAATCAGTACTTCCATCGCTTCGGCAAGGTTTCCGATGGTTGCCGTGATTCCCCAGATTTTAAGCTTAGGTACATATTTTCTGAGCTGTGCAACCCCCAGCTCAATCATTATGCCGCGCTTGGAACCCAGAAGCTCATGCCATTCATCGATAACGATGGTCTGCAGGTGCTCAAAAAACCGCTGGTGATTTTTCTGTCCCAGCAGCAGGTGGAGGCTTTCAGGTGTGGCTACCAGTATTTCCGGCATATTTTTCACCTGCTGCTGCCGGACTTTAGGGTCCGTATCCCCGTTTCTTACTCCCACCAGCCAGTCCAGCCCGATTTCATCGATGGCCTCCTGCATCGCTTTGGCAATATCCTTTGAAAGCGAGCGCAACGGCGTGATCCAGATCATTTTCAGCCCTTTCCGGTACTTTTCCGGCCGGTTCAGGAAATCACAGATCATAGCAAGGAAAACGGAATAGGTTTTCCCGAATCCCGTAGGGGCAATCACCATTCCGCTGTATCCGTTTCCGAACTTGCGCCAGGTTTCCGTCTGGAATGTAAAAGGGGAAATACCCTTATCCGCCATCCAGTTCCGGATGACACCGAATCCGTTGCTGTCTTCAAATGCTGCCAAATTAGTATATTTAAGTTTAAAAGATGGCGGTAAACCGGATCAGGCTCTGCAAAGAAACCCGGTCCCTGAAGTAACCGCAATCCTTTTCATTGTATCAATTTTTTAACCAAATCAGCTTTCCTGCTGAAGTTTGTGCGGATTAGGGAATTTTAAGCATTCCGGCCTATGAAGCTGAGGTAGAACGTGAAAAGAAATACATCTGTTTCCCTGAAAGATTTCAGAAGTTTCAGGCACCATATCCGGAGGCAGAGGCGAGACGCAGATGAAACCGTTTGTGCAGGATGACCTCCTCAGAGATCAGAAAGAATGGCCGCAGAAGGCAGCTCAGGAAAGTTCTGATCGTATTTCAATAAGAAGAAGAATCTGCCGGAATACCGGCAAGCCTTATTCAAAAAAGATTTGTTTTTGCTTACCGTTTACAGGGAAAATCCTGC
>JAKOOI010000325.1 GCA_022701475.1 Weeksellaceae bacterium | reverse complement strand
ATGGTAGCCCTGCTGATTTTGCTGATAAAATGGATGATTATTCCCGCGTCATCAGTTTCCGGGAGGTAATCTGCTGCAATAAAAATTTCCGCCGGGATGGCACTTCATAAGCATCACCACAGATATCTCCAATTTTATTACCTTATCAAAAAATTACGGCTTCCGCCTGCTATTTTCAGCCGGGTAAATCAGCTATTTTAACATTCATTTTTATTGTACCCCGAAATATTTTTTTATTTTTGGCCCATAATTAATAACTGTTATCGCTTATGAAAAAAAATTATCTGCTGCTGCCGTTTCTGGCTTTTCTTTCGTGTTCAACCGCAGAAGAGGATACTTCCGAATTTGATAACCCGATACTCGTCACCCGGATGGTACAGAACGGAAAACAGTATACCTTCAGTTACAACGGAGCGAAAATCACAGAAATGAATAACACCACCGATAACTGGAAGAGGACCTACACGTACACAGGAGACCTGATTACCCAGTATGTTGACAAATTTGCAGACGGTAAAACCCATACCATTTCTCTTGAGTACAACAGCAACCAGAAGATTACCAGGAAAAACACGGTTTACAGCGATGCTTCCTATGCTGAAAATATGAATTACTATTATACCGGGATCAACCAGATCAAAATGATCAGGACCGTCATGACTGCTGCATCCACAAAAACCTATACCCGGGAAGCCGTTACCTATTCCGACGGATCACTGAAAAGCTGGACAGAAACGGTAAGCGATGTACAGTCGGGAGGCACGGTTAACGGTACCGGTTCAATGAGCCTTGCTTATGACGGAGGATATTACCCTTTCAGGAATGTGGCGGGATATACGAAAATGGTTGAAAACGAGGGCATCAACGGATCCGCCAGAAATACGGTGGATTACAACTATGTCATCACCTATCCTTCAGGCAAGGAATACAATGTCTATAAAAACATATTCGAATACCAGGAAAACAGCTATCCGAAAAAAGAAACCCGGGACCTCTATCAGGGCGGTACTCTGCCGGTAGCTTCCGAGATCACCACGTACGAATACAACCATTTATAATACAGAGAGCTCCGGCTCTCTTTTTGCTTTATTGAAAAACATTTTTATTTTTGCAGACATGAAAAAAATGATTTTTTTATTCGGCCTGTTTTGCAGCCTTTCTGCAACTGCCCAGGAATTCAGCTCTGTTTCCCAATTGCCGGATTATGCCGTCCTGAAAACCAAAATGAAGCTTGACGATGCGGTAACCAAAGCCGATACCCCGGCAGAATTTCCCGGCGGCCCCGAAACATTCAAAAAACAGTTTGCCGAAAAAATGGATGTCATTGATGTAAAATCAAACAAAATCAATACACGCGTCTACTTCATCGTTGAAAAGACCGGCTACGTACGGTATGTAACCGCTATCAGCGATAATAAACAACATGGCCACGCTGCTGAAGTAGCCGTAAGAAGATTATATACCAAATGGAAACCTGCGATGGTTAACGGAGAACCGGTGCGGTACCTGTGCACTTTTCCGCTGACGTTAAAAAAATATGATTGATCCGCATAATATCCTATTCGTTAATGGGCAAACAATGAAAAAATTTTCACCATCAGCTGTTTTGTTATGGCTCTTGTATTTTTCCGGCACAAAAAAACGGGAAAATATACGGTAATGAAAAACCGTATGAGCAGGCAGAAACATTTCCGGTATTCCCACCGGAACAATCTGGTTTCTGGAAACAGCTGTATACCCATATCGACGTTTCAAAACTGGATACCAATAAAGATTACGATAGCCGGCTTGAATTCATTATTGAAAAAGACGGCAGTATGACATCCGTAAAATCATCAGGTGACTCCCCGGTTTTCAATACGGAAGTGGAAGCTGCCGTAAAAAAAATAAAAGCAAAATGGCAATCTGCTGAAGATGAAGGAATCAAAGTAAGATACCATGTAAGCATGCCCGTTTCTCATTACCGGAAAAAAAAGGAATGAGCTCGCCGTACAATATGTTCGGAAAGAAGAAAGCAGACAGCCGGAACCTTTATACAACCGTTGAAGTCCTTCCCTATTGCAAAGGTGGGATTGGCAGATTTAAAAATACGGTAGCATCCGGATTGGGTAGCACCATAGAAAACTATCCTTTTACGGTAAGTTTCATTGTGGAAACAGACGGTAACCTGTCAGATATTCAGGTAACGGGAAAGGATAATGATAAAAATGAACTTATCAGAAAAGAAGTAGAAAAAAATACACTGAAATGGAATCCTGCACAATACGATGGCCGGGACGTAAGAGTTAGATTCCCGGTAAAGTTTCCCTGATACCAGCAATCATAGAAGCGGCCGTAAAAAATGCAAATACCTTCATATCTGAATATTAAATATTCTGTTTTCCTGCATTACAGGGTTTGCGAAATCGTCATTCTGTCTCGTCTCAGTATATTCACATCTATAATATACTGAATTCCATCACCCGCCGATCATTTTCTTAATGGCATTCAGTTTCATCAGTGCCTCGATCGGAGTCAGGGTATTGATGTCTATTCTGGTCAGCTCTTCACGGATGTTTTCCAGCACCGGATCATCCAGCTGGAAGAACGACAGCTGCATATTCTCCTCGGTGACGCGTTTGATGTTTTCGGATGCTCCTCCGCCCTGGGTACGGCTGGCTTCCAGCGTTTTCAGGATTTCATTGGCGCGGCTCACGACTTTGGCAGGCATCCCGGCCAGCTTGGCCACGTGGATCCCGAAGCTGTGCTCACTTCCGCCGGGCACCAGTTTCCTCATAAAAATAATATTGCCTTTGTTTTCCTGGATGGAGACATGGAAGTTCTTCACCCGCTCGAAATTCACCGTCATTTCATTCAGTTCATGGTAATGGGTGGCAAATAAGGTCCTGGCCTGAGACGGATGCTGGTGCAGGTATTCTGCAATGGCCCAGGCGATGGAAACCCCGTCATAAGTAGAAGTCCCGCGGCCGATTTCATCCAAAAGGATCAGGCTGCGGTCAGAAATATTATTCAGGATATTGGCGGCTTCGTTCATTTCCACCATAAAGGTGGATTCCCCGGAGGAAATATTATCAGTAGCTCCTACTCTGGTAAAAATCTTGTCCAGGATCCCGATCTCCGCATGCTTTGCCGGCACAAAACTTCCGATCTGTGCCATCAGGCATACAATGGCCGTTTGTCTCAGGATGGCCGATTTACCTGCCATGTTAGGACCGGTGACCATAAT
>JAKOOI010000307.1 GCA_022701475.1 Weeksellaceae bacterium | reverse complement strand
CGGAAAAAACTTTTGATCTCCAACCTTAGGAATTGTAAAAACATAGTTACCTTTTTTATTGTATTAGTTGGAGAGATGGATAAAATGTTACAGAATCCGGAAGATTAAATATCTGATGAAATACGTTGCATGAAATCACAGAGTTCAGAAAGCGATCAAAGGCAGAGATCATTTTTTTCTGAGCAGTCCATCAGTCCGGGACAGATGGTTTTCCAATGCATACAACAGGCAGGAGATTTGCTGGACTAAGCAAACGGATTTTTTGTCCCGTCTCCCGCAGCAGGAGCCGGAATATAGCAAAGAGCAACTTCTATAGATGCATTAAAAAAGACCTCCTTTTACCGGAAGCCTTTTGTTGTTATCTTATTTTATGGGACCGGAAATTACCCGATCAGTTCTTTTGCCTGCGCCAGCGCGGCTTCGGTAATCCTGCTGCCCGACAGGAGCTGGGCGATTTCGTTGAGTTTCTCCTGATCGCTGAGCGGAATGATGGTGGACTGGGTCTTACCGGCCACATCTTTTTTCACTACCTTGTAATTGTTGTTTCCTTTGGCTGCTACCTGGGCCAGATGGGAAATAACGATCAGCTGCATATCGGCTGACATTTCACGCATCAGGTTCCCGATTTCTTCAGCTACCTTTCCGGAAACCCCGGTATCGATTTCGTCTAAAATAAGGGTCGGAAGGTCGTCACTCTCAGCAATGATCTTTTTTACGGCCAGCATTACCCTTGATCTTTCCCCACCGGAAATGGCCGTCTGTATCGGTTTCAGGGGAAATCCTGAGTTGGCCTGGAACAGCAGCTGGATGCTTTCTTTTCCGAAGGCATTGAATTCCTGTGCATCCTGAAGCTCAATACCGACCTTTGCTTTTTCAAGCCCGAGCTTTTTCAGCAGGCTTTCTGCCTTTTTAATAAAGACCGGAATGCTCTTTTTCCTGTTTTTAGAAAGCCTGGCTGCCAGAACGTGAAGGGATTTTTCTTTTGCCGAGATATTTTCCTCAATTTCTTCAATCTGCGATTCCAGCTCCGAAGCGCCCTTCTGGTCACCTGCCAGCTGGTCCCTTACGGCCCGCAGCTCTGTGATATCTCCTACGCTGTGTTTAAGGAATAAAACATTGATCCGGTTATTCAGTTCGGAAAGTACTGCCAGGTTTTCAGGATGTATTTCAATTCTTTCCGCCTCGTTTTCAAGTTCGGAAATAATATCTTTCAGTTCCACGAAGGAAGTTTCCAGCCTTCCGTGCAGCTCGGCAAAGCTTTGGGAAACTTCCGCGATCCTGGCCAGCTTGTTTTTAGCCTCATTGAAGAAAGAGAAGATTCCGACTTCTTCCTGATGAAACCTGGATAATACCTGAGCGAGATTTTCGGAGATCATTCCGGCATTTTCCTGAATGGAAAGCTGCTTCTGGAGCTCTTCAAAATCCACGTTATCCAGATGCAGTTCCTCCAGTTCAGTGAGAAGAAAGGCCTTGTAATCGCTTTCTTTATTGGCCTCAGAAAGCTGGGTGCGGAGTTTTTTCAGCTGTATTTTCAGGCTCTGGAAATCTGAGAACTCATGATGATATTCCTGTACCCGCTGCCTGTTTTCAGAAAGTCCGTCGATAATTTTAAACTGGTATTCCGGTGTAAACAGGTTGGACGTCTCAAACTGGGAATGAATGTCAATCAGCTGTGAAGACAGGGTCCTCAGGACATCCAGCGTAACCGGTACATCATTGATAAATGCGCGGGATTTCCCTGAGGGCAGGATTTCCCGTCGTATGATGGTCTGATGCTCGTAATCAAGATCATTTTCGATGAAAAATTTCTTGAATTGGTTGTTCAGGGCAAATTCCGTTTCCACAACACTTTTCTGATCGGTTTTTGAAATCGATTTTACATCGGCCCGTTCCCCGAGGATCAGTCGCAATGCCCCTAAAATAATGGATTTTCCGGCACCCGTTTCCCCGGTAATGACCTGCAAACCGTTGTGCAACGACACTTCAAGGGTATCGATCAGGGCGAAATTTTTAATGTAAATTCTCGAAAGCATTGATAATAGCAATTATTTAGCTATTGCAAATATAGAACTTTAGATTTCAGAATTCAAACGAACTTATTATTTCCATTTGTTCCATCTTGACTCCGTATTTTTCGGGGACAGGATGATCATTTCATTTTTCAGGTCGGCCAGGACAAGACCGCCGTTGTTTCCGGTATTGAAGATATTGAAGATCTCATCAGCTTTGGTATCCATGAAAAGATTAAAGAAATATGCCTGCTGGAAGTTGTTTTCGTATTGCTTCAGCTGCATCAGCGCATCAAAGATCACTTTTTTGGCCTGGGTCTGGTCCTGATTGAATAAATTATCAAGACCGGCGCGGTGATAGGAATAAATGGTGGCGCGGATCTGGCTCCAGCTCGGGGCCATGATTTCCTTGATCAGGATCGAACGGCTTCTCGGCTCATTGATCTGCTTCCATCCGTCATAGGTATTCTGCGATTCGCCGTTCTGGGCAATCTGCTGGGCTTTCTGGAACCACTGGGTCCCTGCCATAGACTGGAAACTGTCAGCATCATAGCCTAAAATGACATATACGTAGAAGCTGATCACATCAATGAGGTTTTTCCCGGAAAACTGCCTTTCATTAAAGATAAGGTTTTCATTTTCCACATAATCGAAAGAAAACCTCTGGTCCTGCAGGTTGATCAGCGGTGATTCATAGGTGGTATTGAATACAGGGCGTACCGCCTGTACCACGATGGTTCCCCTGAAACGGTTTCCTTCCCTTTCGCTGATGACAATAGCAAAATTGGATTTGATTTTTTCAAAATTCTGAAGCCTTTTGCCGGTCCAGCTGGTATTATTGATGAAATCCCTGAGGCTTTTTTCCAGCGCCTTGTATGCCGACTGGTTACTGCCACCCAACTGCTGCGAATTCACCTGCACGGTAGCCAGCAGTTCCTGGGAAAAGCTGAGGTTGCATAGGAAAAGGAGTAAAAATAGACTTACAATTTTTTTCATTTTCAATTAAAAATTAAGAACGGGAATTTAGGGAAATTATTTTACAATCTGAGCCTCAATAAAATCCAGGATATCTGCTGCCACTTCATCTTTCGGTTTCAGTCCGAATTCCTTTTTTTCCGTCCGGGTAAAGATTTTAATTTTATTGGTATCCCCTTTGAAACCGGCTCCCTGGTCGCGGAGGGAATTCAGCACGATCATATCCAGGTTTTTCTTTTCCAGTTTGCCTTTTGCATTTTCTTCCTCATGCTGGGTTTCCAGCGCAAATCCTACCAGGAACTGGCGGGATTTTTTCTCGCCCATGGTTTTAAGGATATCGGGATTTTTCACCAGCTCTATGGTCAGATGATCGTCATTTTTCTTGATCTTTTCACTGGCCGCTTCCCTGGGGGCGTAGTCTGCCACTGCAGCACTGGCAATGGCAATATCTGCCTTATCATAAAACTCAAAAACTTTGGACAGCATTTCCCTGGCCGAGGTTACCGGATGTACTTCAATATTTTTATTTTCTGTTTTCTGCGAAGTCGGCCCTGATACTACGATGACATGCGCTCCCCTTGATGCCGCTTCCTCAGCCAGGGCAAATCCCATTTTTCCGGAGGAATGGTTACCGATAAACCGTACCGGATCAATAGCTTCATACGTAGGACCGGCGGTAATTAAAACAATTTTTCCCTGAAGCCCGTCTTTTTTCTCTGCTGTAAAGAAGTTTTCCACAGCTTTTGAAATGGTTTCCGGCTCGGCCATCCTTCCCTGTCCTATAAGTCCGCTGGCCAGCTCACCATGCTCTGCCGGAATAACGGTATGCCCGAAACTTTCTGCGAGTTCTATATTCTTTTTTGTGGAGGGATGCGCATACATATCCAGGTCCATGGCCGGAGCAATATATACCGGGCATTTGGCAGACATATAGGTGGCAATCAACAGGCTGTCGCACATTCCGTGCACCATCTTAGCCAGTGTATTGGCCGTACATGGTGCCACCAGCATCAGATCTGCCCATAATGCCATATCCACATGGCTGTTCCAGGTCCCATGGTCATTATAAAATTCAGTATAGACCGGGTTCCTGGATAAGGTGGAAAGGCTTAGTTTGGTTACGAAGTGCTCGGCATCAGGCGTCATAATGACCTGGACCTCGGCTCCTTTCCTGATAAAATCCCTGATCAGGAAATGAATTTTATAAGCTGCAATTCCTCCGGAAACCGCAATCAGAATTTTTTTACCGGAAAGGCTCATTGATCGTCGTATTTAATTTTTAGCCTGCTAAATTACTTAATTTTTGTTACAAACCGACCCGTAACAACAAAGGTCATAAAGAAAAGATTTCCTTATGACCTTCGTTTATAAAAACATGATGATGTCTATTTTCTTTCTTCCGTCTTCCTGAAGTAGATCTCTTCGTTCAGCCATTCTTCAACGGCAATGGAAGTAGGCTTCGGAAGTTTTTCGTAATGCTTGGAGATTTCAATCTGCTCTCTGTTTTCAAAAACCTCTTCCAGGGTAGAATTGTGAACGGCGAATTCATCAAGCTTGTTGTGCAATTCCGTACGGATTTCAGCATTGATTTGTTCTGCTCTTTTTCCCATGATAACAATCGCTTCGTAGATTGAACCTACTTTGTCTTCAATCTTATCCTTATCGTAAGTAATGGTATTTACTTCTGCTTTTGTATCTTTTACACTCATTTTGAGAATATTAATTTTATATTAAGTCCGCAAATTTACGAATTATCTTTGAATCTTGAAAGTGGCTGCGGGCGGAGGCGTATTAATTACCGCACTATCCCTCTGGATCTGCATGGCTTTTTTCTCGTTATCCACCTGATCTTTGATCTGCTGCTCTGTTTTAGCCTTCTCTGCATTCTGGGCTTCCAGCCTTTTCTGTCTCTCGGTAAGGGCAGCTATCCTCTCTTCGGTCTGCTTTTTGACGATCACGAAGTCTTTTTTCTCTTTTTCAAGTTTTCCCCTGATGTCCAATGCTGTTTTGGCAACCTCCGTATTCGGCATTTCCTTTTCTATCTGCCTTGTAAAAGCCAATGCATTTTCAATACGCTCATCTTTCAGGTCATACACCGATTTGTTAGCCAGCTGATAACGGGATTTTACGATATAATCATAAATCTGGGGACGCAGTTTTGTACTTGGGAAATCTTCCAGTACATTTTCCAGGGCTACGTTTGCCGCTTTGTATTCCCCCATATTGAAATACTGTTTTGAATTTTCATAAGCTTTGAATTCCAGCTTATAAGAAAGTTCGTCAATCAGGGTATTGATATTTTTTGATCTTTCCGAATTAGGGTAATTATTCAGGAACTCCTGAAGTTCGCTGATGGCAGACTGGGTGGTAGACTGGTCCAGGTTATAATCCATGGATCCCTCATAATAACACAGGGCAGACATGTAAGCTGCTTCCTCTGCCCTTGGGTCTTTAGGGAAACTTACGGAGAAGTTCTTGAACTGGTGACCGGCCAGTTTATAATTTTTGTCGTAATAATTGGCATATGCCGTGTTGAAGCCTACATTCGGGAAATCATCTGTTCCGGCAACAAGATTGGTAAGCCTGTCATAAAGAGCCAGTGCATTTTTCCACTTCTTTTTGGCAAAATTTTCGTTTGCCGCTTTTAAGATCACATTTTTGTCAGCACTTCTCATCGCTCTTTCCTGCTGGCTTACACATGAAGCGACCACTGCTACAGCAAAAAGACCTAAAATATATTTTTTCATATAAAAAATTCAACAGTTTTCGGGTATTACAGCCGATTTACTAATTTGCAAAAATATAACTTTTTTGTCAATAGATTTTTTTTTATGAATATTTAACGTAATTTTAGTCTGCAGCGTATCCCAGAATGGCAAAAACGCTCATTAAAAGATTCATTCTCACCTTCTTTTCTGCTTCCCGAGCATATGTTTCCTCGCTTTTGCTGGGCACGTAAAGTTCATAGAAATTGCGGTTTCTGATAACGAATAAAGTAGAACCGATAATGGTGGTAAGAACATCTTCAGGTTTCGGAGTAAAGGTAAAAACGCCGGTAGCCACTCCTTTTTTGATAACCTCATCCAGCTTTTTAACGAATAGCTGATAAAAATCGAGCAGTTCATCTTTCACCGTATCCGTATGCCTGAGTTCCTGGGTGACGAAGCCGTGGAAATAATTGTATTTAAATAATTGTGAAACAATATATTTGATGATTTCCTTCATCTGCATTTCCGGTTTCCCCTCTTTGATGGTATCCGCAAATTCAGAAAAAGTTTCCCTTGTTTTCAGTACCCTGTACTGGTACAGATAAGACATCATTTTTTCTTTGGAGCCGAAGTAATAGGAAATCATGGCTACATTGATGTTGGCTTTTGAACAGATATCCCGTACCGATGTCCCTTCATATCCTTTCTTGGCAATCAGTTCCTCTGCAATATCCAGAATGTGAATTTGTTTTTCAGTAAATTTTTTCCTCATACTTTGCACTTTGAGTAAAGTTAAGAATTTTTTAACAGATTTATAAACGTTCGTTTAAGAAATTTACTTGGTACGGTAATTTATCTTATTTTTGAACATGGACTTTTTTGATTTTCACCATCATAAAAAAAATATGCCAAACGGCATTTATAACCTGGGTTTACAGGATATTCCGCCGGATTCTCCTTATTCCGTAGGCATTCACCCGGGAGATCTCGGTTCGGGATCAACGGAAGAGCTTTTTTCATGGCTGACGGAAAATGTTAAGGAAAACTGTTTTGCCATCGGGGAATGCGGACTGGATTCCCTGGTACAAGCCGATATGGAAATACAGAAAGAAGTTTTTCTGCGGCAGCTGAAGATAGCCAATGAAATCAGGAAACCGGTTATTGTCCATTGTGTCAGAAAATTTTATGAAGTGATTGCTTTCAGGAAACACAGTTCGCAGCCTGTAATTATGCATGGTTTCAATAAAAAGCAAAAAGTTGCCGAAGACCTGCTGGCCAATAATTTTTACCTGAGTGTTGGAAAACCCGTGCTGTATAATTTATCTTTGCAGGATACTTTGAAAACAATCCCCCTGAACAGGATGTTTCTGGAAACGGATGATGAAGACTTCGATATCAGGATACTGTATGAAAAAGTTTCATTACTTAAAGGAATTTCCCCGGAAACCCTTAATGAACAGATTAAAGAAAATTTAGAAACGATAAAAAATGGATAAATACTGGCTGGAGAGAACGGAACTTCTGATAAAGGAAGAAGGTCTGGAAAAACTGACACAATCGAACGTCCTGGTAGTCGGGCTGGGCGGCGTAGGTTCCTTTGCCGCAGAATTCCTGGCGAGAGCAGGGATAGGAACCATGACTATTGTAGACGGTGACACCGTTGACATTACCAATATCAACCGTCAGCTGCCCGCTTTGCGCTCAACCGTAGGGAAGCATAAAGTGGAAGTGGTTGCCGAGAGACTGCTGGATATCAATCCTGATCTGGCCTTAACCAAGATCAATGAATTCCTGAATCCTGAGAGAATGGAAGAAGTACTGGATTCGGCTCCGTTTGATTACGTACTGGACTGCATTGACAGCGTCACACCTAAACTCTCCCTGATCATCGCGGCCAAAAGGAGAAAAATAAAGATTGTAAGCTCCATGGGAGCCGGAGGAAAAGCTGACCCCAGCAAAGTACTGGTAAGGGATATCAGCAAGACCGAGCACTGCCATCTGGCAAGGGAAGTACGGAAAAGGCTGAAGAAAGTAAAAATCGATAAAGGCGTACGCTGTGTTTTTGCCAATGACATCCAGGATGAGGAAAGCCTGAAAATGACGGACGGTACCAATTATAAAAGATCATTTTACGGAACCATCAGCTATATGCCGGCCATCTTCGGACTGTATGCGGCTTCAGAAGTAATCACCTATCTGCTGGAAAAAAAATAACGGCTTATCCTATCCCGCGTAAAATGTACGTGCGGCCGGAAATGCCTGATAAAAAACCATCTTTGAAGCCTTTTCATGACAAATTTCAATTATCCCAGAGCCGAAAAGCTCAAAAAAAACACAGAAATCACCCTGCTTTTTGAGAAGGGCAAATGGAAAACGCTTGGAAACCTGAGGATTATTGTGCTGAAAGACAGGCCTTCCGTTCCGGTAGAGCATCCGAAGTTTGCCGTATCGGTCTCCAAGAGATACTTTAAAAAAGCAGTTCACAGGAACCGCATCAAGAGGCTGCTGCGGGAATGCTACAGGCTGAACAAGGACCTGTTCCGGGAAGCTTTCGGAGAAAAATCGGTTGCCATGCTGTTCTGGGCTTCACCGGAAATGCCTTCTGCCTTTAAAGAAGTGGAAGAACAGTTCAACAGGCTTTGCAAAGCCCAGAAAAAAGGATGATTGTTTTCCGGAATAGTCAGTCCGGCTATTGCCGATTTCCTGCAGTTGAGAATAAATATATCTCAGCAAACGGCCGGCTTTCCTGTTTCAAGGATAATTTTTTGTATATTTAGGCAAAACAATTAACCTGAAAATCAACATGTCAGAAAATCTGTCTTTTTTCTCTTATCTGCTGAGCGCTTTTATCGGTATCGGACTGGCGGCAGCCAGCGGCTTCAGGGTCTTTTTACCGATGTTCGCAGTAAGCCTTGCCTCTTATCTTCACTGGATTCCTATGAATGAACACTTCGAATGGCTGGCCGGCCTTCCTACATTGGTGACTACCGGCATTGCCATGGTGGTGGAAATCCTTGCTTATTACCTTCCGTTTATCGATCACCTGCTGGACACGATTTCCATTCCGATGGCTACTGTGGCGGGCTCCGTTCTGTTTGCCAGCCAGTTTGCCGATCTGGGAACCTTTCCGCAGTATGCGCTGGCCCTGATTGCGGGCGGAGGCACTGCCATGACCATAAGCTCTGGATTTGCAGGGCTCAGAGCAGCCTCTACGGCAACAACAGGCGGACTGGGAAATGCGGTGGTGGGGACCTCGGAAACAGCAGGTGCAGGCATAATGGCTGTCCTGGCGATGGCAGCTCCGGTAATTGCTGCTGTGATTTCCATTGCACTGATTATCTTAGCCATTGTCTTCGGCCGTAAACTCTGGCGTAAACTAAAGAACCGGAGAAAGGTAACCTGAAAGAGTAAAAGAATCCGGCATGATAAGTCCGGGCTTATTATATGGACCCGAAGCGAAAATCAGATGAATACACTGGAAAAATGGCTGCTCTATACTTTGGGTTAACCTTAAATTTCTTTTCTCCATAAAGAATCAGCGGCAGAAAAATTTCCCGCCGCTGATTGACTACTTGGTTCTGAAATCTTTAATTTCCCGGATTTTACCTTTAAAATAGTCCTCTTTATCCGGCGATTTTTTAATCAGGATCTCAAAGGCTTTAACGGCTTTGGTATAGAGTTTCTGTTCAAAGTACAGATTGGCCAGTGTCTCGGTCATCAGGTGCGAAATATCGTCTCCCTTTTCCTTTATGACGAAGGTGCTTTCATCTTTCAGCTGGCTGATTTTCGGATTGTTCTCAATGAAAGCCTCGATTACTTTGGCCTTGGTTTCCGTTTTCTCTTTCTGAATTTCTTCCGTACGGTCTATTTTCAGCCAGCTCTGCCAGGTATTGATGAAGCCGGGCACGTTGCTGTCCAAAGGCTGGGTGGTGGCTGCAGAAACGGCTTTGGGCTTTTCCGGCACTTTTTCCTGTTCTGCAGGCATATCCTGATCTGCAGGCCTGCTTTTCTCTTCAGCGGTTTCCGGCTGGGCAATGGTCCACCCGGAACCGAAGAATGACACATTCATTACCGGCGCTTCTTCAGCAGGGCTTATGGTATCGGGAGTTTCCGGCTGATCCTGATTTTCAATACTGTCCTGTATTTCTCCGGTCAGGGTTTCAAGCGGCTGTTCTTTCTCCGTAATATCTTCTTTTTCATCCTCCGGCTGTTCTTTTCCGGAAGTTTTTTCAGTTCCGGTTTTTGTTTCTGCTGCTGTTGCTTTTTCCGGCAGAACGGATGCGGCCGGCTGGCTCAGCAACGAATCCGGCAGGTTGGATTGGAAAGTCATCGGTTTCCATCCGGAACGGGCT
>JAKOOI010000302.1 GCA_022701475.1 Weeksellaceae bacterium | reverse complement strand
TTTGGGTAAGGTCTGTATGCAGTACGACAGATAAAAGTGCATGGTCTGCTTCGGCAACCTTTACAACAGGCTGTGCGGCAGTGGTTCCTAGCTTCACTTTCGATTTTTCATCCGGAATCGATTCCTGCTGGAAGGAAGCCGACAGCGGAACGCCTGCTACAACACCTTCAGGGACAACATCGAACTGGTTTGAAGACGGATTCCTGAACAACGGATTTGATGGTGCTATGAAAGTAAATCTATATACAAGTGCTTTCTTTTCTTCTACTTTCGATTCATGGCTGATTACTCCGGCTTTCAACCTTTCCGCAGGAGGGTACCGCGTGAAGTTCGATTACGGACTTACCGAATATGCCAATACCAACAGCGGAACGCTGGGATCGGATGACCTGGTTCAGTTTGTCGTTTCCCAGGACGGAGGAACCACATGGACTGTTTTACAGACCTGGACTGCAAACAATTCCCCGTCCAATACCTCAAACCAGTATGTGTTTAATCTTACAGGATACAACAACGCCAATACCAGATTCGCTTTCTACGCAACCAACGGGGCTGTTGCAGATACGAATGATGTAGAATTTTTTATCGATAATTTTACCGTAGAGCAGAACACCTTGTCGACAAAAGAAACATCAGCAGCGAAGAATGCAGTTAAAATCTATCCGAATCCTTTCTCTGAAGTACTGAATATTGCGGATGCTTCCAAAGTGAAAAGCGTTCAGATAACCGATGCTGTCGGAAGATTGGTGAAAACCGTTGACAATCCATCTTCAGAACTTCATCTCGGAGAACTGAAGCAGGGCATCTATATGGTCGTTCTCGAAATGAAAGACGGGTCTAAACAAACCCTTAAAGCGATCAGGAAATAAAAGAAGATCATTCTTAGAAACTTACGATTGCGGCTGTATTTCAGCCGCAATTTTTTTTCATCAATATGTGATTATTAATGTTTATTTAACAATATAATCATTAAATTAGCATACGATCCACTAAAATAATAAATTATGACAAGATTTTTACTCTCATGCCTTTTATTCACAGGTATGATGCTCAATGCCCAGATCAACCTGGGTACCGGCAGCACCGATGTCGGTGTGGCACCCGTCAGCACCTATTACGGATATTCGTATGTACAACAGATCTTTACAAAACAGGAGATGAATGCCAATGCGGCCGGAAACATTACCGGGCTCAGATTTTATATGGATCCGGCGCTTTCTGTTTCCAGCTCTTCGCAATGGACGGTATATCTCGGCCAGACTTCAAAAACTTCATTTGCATCCAATACAGACTGGATTCCCCTGAATCAGCTGACGCAGGTTTTTTCAGGAACCGTTACAAATGCCAACGGAGTGATTCAGGTGAATTTCATGACACCTTTTCCTTACAACAATATTTCTAACCTTGTCGTTGCAGCCAAAGAAAATACACCGGGCTATAACATCAATAATAATGACGAAGCGATATACGTATACAGCGGGGCAGCGAATTCCCTTCTTTATTACAGGAATGACAATGTTAATCCGAATCCGGCATCTCCTCCTGCCGGAAACCGTGAAAATTATAAATCGGTCATTACCATCCTGGGACTAGCGCCGAACCCTATTCCGGCCTGTCCGATTGTCACCTATCCGACCGGAAACTCCACCTTTGTCCCTTTAAGCCCTGTCATCACCTGGAACACTTCTTCGGGAGCAACCGGTTACAGGGTATCCATCGGAACTTCACCGGGGGGCACTGATATTGCCAATCAGGTTGCGGTAACCGCCAATACCTACACGCCTGCTGCACCGCTGGCCAGCAATACCACCTATTATCTCCGGGTAACAGCCGTAAGCGCAGCCGGAGAGTCTTCCGGGTGCAGCAATATTGTATTTACCACCGCACCCGGTGCTCCGCTTAATGATGAATGTGCCTCTGCACAGACCCTTACCGTAAATCCGGATCTCAACTGCGGGGTTGTTACCAGCGGATATACACTGGGGGCTACGGATTCAGGAACTGATCCTGTACCTTGCTACGGAACTGCTGATGATGACGTCTGGTTTAAATTTGTTGCAACCTCCGCAACCCATAAAATTTCACTCAATAACATCCAGTCGGTAGGGGATGTGGAAGATGATGATACGTATTTCCAGGTTTTCAGCGGAAGCTGCGGAGCCCTTACCAGTGTATTCTGTTCAGATCCTGCCACAGGAACCCTTACCGGTCTTACGCCGGGGCAGACTTATTATGTACGGGTATACAGTTATGAAGATACCGGCAGCAACCAGAGTTTCAACATCTGTGTGGGAACCTATCCGCCGCCGCCGGTGAATGACAATTGCAGCGGGGCCCTGATTGCTTCTGCCTTCCCTTATACCTTCGTACAGAATGACGGTGCCGGTGCCACTGACGGTAACGGACCGGTAACTGCCTGTACCGATGGAATGAACGACGGGACCTGGTTTTCCTTTACCGGTGACGGCGATACCTATACCATCTCTGTAAACATGCCTTCCGGAAGTGATTTTGATCCTCAGATCGGAGTCTACAGCGGAGTTTGTTCTTCACTGACCTGCGTAGGAACGGTTAACAACGGATGGCTGGGAGAAACGGAAACATTAGGTGTTGCTACGGTTCCGGGAACTACCTATTATGTCAATATAGGACATAGCAGCGGCTGGTCTGATGAGCCTGAGGATGCATTTACCATCTCCATAACGAAAGGTACATTGTCAGCATCCGAAGCCGGGTCAGCTAAGGAGAAAATCAGGGTATATCCGAATCCGTTTGCTGATGTACTGCATATTTCCGGGGCAGCAGAAGTACAGTCAGTTTCCGTTTCTGATATTTCAGGAAGGCTGGTAAAAACCATAGACCGGCCGGACAGCAGCATTCATCTGGAAGATCTGCAGCCGGGATCTTACCTGGTTGTCCTGCATATGAAAGACGGCTCCCGGCAGGTGATAAAAACCATAAAAAAGTAATCGTCTGCCATTATAGAGTAAACCTTACAAAACAGAACAGGCTTCCGGATTTCCGGAAGCCTGTTCTGTTTTGTTATATTGGAAAATAAAAGTACGGGTACTGTATTCCTGATGCTTTTAATTGGTCACCGGCTGGATCTCACTGGTATTCAGTCCTGAAAAAACAGCAGGAAAGAAGGTAACCAGGATCATGTAGACCACTACGATCAGTACGATTAAGGAAAAGAGAATGACAATGGAGATGTGCGGCTTATTTTTCTTTGACGGTTCCATGATTTCAATATGTATTAATAGATTATGTTGATATGTTACCTAAGCTAATTTCTTGCCACACTGCTTGCAGTAGCGCGCATCGTCATCAATATCCTCATTTCCGCAGCGCTCGCAGATCTTTTCGAGGTTTTGCCGTTTGTTGCGCATTTCGGCTGTTACAATTCCTGTAGGAACGGCAATAATCGAATATCCTGCCAGCATCAGTACTACGGCAAAGAATTTTCCCATCGGCGTTATCGGCGAAACATCACCATAGCCTACGGTGGTAACCGTTACCACTGCCCAGTAGATCGCCTGGGGAATCGTTTCGAATCCTGGCCGGCCGCCTTCCACCATAAACATCAGCGAGCCTACGATGACGGAAAAAATGATCAGGAAGAGCAGGAAGATGTAGATTTTCCTCGAACTGTTTTTCAGGGCCCGTACGATAACAGTTCCATCATTCATGAAATCCAGGAGATTGAATACCCTGAATACCCGCAGCATCCTCAGCATCCTGAAAATCAGGAAATATTTGGTGACCGGAATGAAAAAACTCAAGTAAAAGGGAACAAGTGCCAGGAAGTCTATGATTCCGAAAAAGCTGAAGACGTAGTTTTTCCTGTTTTTGATCACCATGATCCTGGACCAGTATTCGGCAGTAAAGAATACCGAAATTACCCACTCCGCGATAATAAACGTATAATGAAACCTTTTATCCAGCTTCGGGACGCTTTCCATCATGATGATAAAGGTGCTGATCAGGATCAGGACCAGCAGGGTAATATCAAACAGC
>JAKOOI010000300.1 GCA_022701475.1 Weeksellaceae bacterium | reverse complement strand
GTGCCTGTTTGGTTTTCAGCCCCAAATGTTTGATCCCGGTTTCCAGGGAGCGGATGGCTTTCTGTAAAGACTCCTCGAAATTTCTTCCGATCGCCATTACTTCACCCGTTGCTTTCATCTGGGTAGATAATCTCCGGTCTGCCGTTTCAAACTTATCGAACGGGAATCTCGGGAACTTTGTTACCACGTAATCCAGTGCCGGTTCGAAGCAGGCGTATGTTTTCCCCGTTACCGGGTGCATAATTTCGTCCAGGGTTAATCCTACGGCGATTTTTGCTGCGATCTTGGCTATCGGGTAGCCTGTTGCCTTTGAAGCCAGGGCGGATGAACGGGAAACCCTCGGGTTTACCTCGATGATATAATAGTTGAATGAATACGGGTCTAAGGCCAGCTGCACGTTGCATCCTCCTTCGATTCCCAGTGCCCTGATGATTTTCAGGGAAGCATTTCTAAGCAATTGGTATTCTCTGTCCGAAAGGGTCTGGGAAGGAGCCACTACGATAGAATCTCCGGTATGTACCCCAACCGGGTCGATGTTTTCCATGTTACAAACCACAATCGCATTGTCGTTGGCATCACGCATTACTTCGTACTCGATTTCTTTGAAACCGGCAATGGACTTTTCAATCAGGCACTGCGTCACCGGGCTGTGCTTTAATCCCAGTTCTGCAATTTCTTTCAGCTCCGCTTCAGTCGAAGCGATTCCGCCTCCTGTTCCTCCCATGGTGAAGGCAGGACGAACGATGACCGGATAACCGATTCTATCAGCAAAATTTAGTGCGCCTTCTACCGTATTTACAATATCGGATTCAGGCACCGGCTCATTGAGTTCCCTCATCAGTTCGCGGAAAAGATCACGGTCTTCCGCCCGGTTGATGGCTGAAAGCTTGGTTCCCAGAACTTCCACTTTGCACTCTTCGAGAATT
The DNA here is from genome assembly GCA_022701475.1 of Weeksellaceae bacterium. Lineage (GTDB taxonomy): Bacteria > Bacteroidota > Bacteroidia > Flavobacteriales > Weeksellaceae > Chryseobacterium. The sequence goes on along the minus strand of JAKOOI010000300.1, from coordinate 3,290 downwards.
CCTGATTTTTCCAATTCTACTGCCATGTTCAGTCCGGTCTGACCTCCTAAGGTCGGCAATAATGCATCCGGACGTTCTTTCCTGATGATGTGGCTTACAAACTGAAGGGAAATCGGTTCGATGTACACCTTGTCTGCGATTTCCACATCCGTCATGATCGTTGCCGGGTTGGAGTTGATCAGAATGACCTTATAGCCTTCTTCTCTCAAAGATAAGCAAGCCTGTGTTCCTGCATAATCGAATTCTGCTGCCTGACCGATGATGATGGGTCCTGATCCGATTACCAAAATTGTTTTTATATCTGTACGTTTTGCCATTTTAAATTTTTAAATTTTTCCGTTACGGAGGTTATCCGTATTCATTGTTGTTTTGCACGGTTTTGGCCGTGGTTATTGTTGTTGAACCCTTTCAGGGTTCGTTTGTGATTGGTTTCATCGTTGCCCACGGATTTCATCCGTGGCTATGGTTATTGAACCATTTCATGGTTCATCTTGTTTGCAATTCACCATCTTGATTATGATTTACAGTTTCAGTTGCAATTTTCAGACAGCCACGGAGTGGCTGAACCTTACTAGCCATAGGTGAAACCTATGGACAGAACGATATTTCGTCCGCCCAACCCATGAAATGGGTTGAACCCTTACCATAAATATTTTTCGTCAAAGTCGATCCCATGAGATCTGAGCAAATTTTTATATTCATCCTCAAAAGATTCATGCTGATGGTGTTCTTTTTGATTTTTAATATAATTTACAATCATGTCTTTTTCTCTCACTGAATAGGTAAATGCTCCATAACCGCTCTGCCATTCTTCAAAGTCTGGAAACAATCCGTTTTGCTTGATCCAGATATTGCTGGAGATTTTTATATCTTTTACAAAACTGCTCAGGGAAACCGAAGGATGCAGATCAATCAACAGATGAATATGATCCGGCATTCCATTGATCCGATACAGTCTGCAGTTTTTATTCTTTACGACGCCCCAGATGTATTTGTATAAATCCTCTTCATGTTCCGTAAGCAAAACAGGTTTTCTTTTTTTGGTGCTGAAGACAATCTGATAATAAATCTGGCGGAATGTTGACATTCGATCTGTATTTTACGGATTGTTAAACCGGTACGTTTTTAAATTCGTTCATCATGCCGATGAAATCATCGAACAGATAGTTCGCATCTTCAGGGCCCGGGCTGGCTTCCGGGTGATACTGTACGGAGAAGCAAGGGTGGATCTTATGTTTCAGGCCTTCATTGGTCCTGTCGTTCAATGCAATATGCGTTTCGATAAGGTCCGTATCTTGTAAGCTTTCCTGGTCTACGGCATAGCCGTGATTCTGGGAAGTGATGGCCACTTTGTTGTTTTCCAGATCCAGAACCGGGTGGTTTCCTCCGCGGTGCCCGAATTTCAGTTTGAATGTTTTGGCTCCGCAGGCCAGCCCGATCAGCTGATGGCCTAAGCAGATCCCGAAGATCGGCACTTTCCCTAAGATTCCGCGGATCATTTCCAGCGCCTGCTGGTTGTCTTCAGGGTCGCCGGGACCGTTGGACAGCATTACTCCATCCGGATTCATTAATAAGATTTCTTCTGCTGTTACATCCTGCGAAACCACCGTAATGTCACAGTTTCTCTGAGACAGCTCGCGGATGATCCCTAATTTGGAACCGAAATCCACCAGCACTACTTTTAAGCCTCTTCCCGGATTGGCATACGGCGTCTTTGTAGAGACCGTTTCCACTTGGTTGGTCGGGAATGTGGTTGATTTCAGTTCGGCAACGACGGTGTTTTCATCGGCATCGGCATTTACGATCTTTCCTTTTACGACCCCGTGGTTACGGAGCACCCTCGTCAGCCTTCGGGTATCTATTCCTGAAATCCCGGAAAGGTTCTTCTTTTTAAACAGCTCATCCAGCGTAATCTGCGTACGGAAATTGGAAGGGAAATCACACAGTTCTTTAACGATCAGCCCTTTGATGGCCGGCTCGATGCTTTCATAATCGTCACGGTTAATACCATAATTACCGATAAGCGGATAGGTCATGCAGACAATCTGTCCGCAGTAAGAAGGGTCGGAAATAAGTTCCTGATACCCCGTCATCCCGGTATTGAAAACTACTTCTCCTGCCGTTTCCAACGCTGCTCCGAAACCTTTTCCATGAAACACTTCACCGGACTCCAGTATTAATTTTTTCTTCATTTTAAACTTTTATCTCTTATTATTTTATTTTGTACAATGTCGGTTGTAAGATGGTAAAATGTACGGTACGTTTGTTATCCTTAAATCGGTTTTGTTTACGATATACATTTTTACTTTATACATTTTACAATTATTTAAAGGTATACCCTTCTTTTTCCAGGGCTTCCTTAATGATCGCCATTCTGGCGAAGACGCCGTTCTGCATCTGCCTGAATATCCTTGAGCGTTCGCATTCCACCAGTTCGGTATCGATTTCCACGCCGCGGTTGATGGGTGCCGGGTGCATGATGATCGCTTCTTTTTTCATGGCTTGCTCCCTTTCTTTCGTTAATCCGTATTTCCGATGGTATTCGGAAGCGGAGAAGCTCATTTTGGAATCGTGTCTTTCGTGCTGGATTCTTAAAAGCATCAGCACATCCACTTCGTGAATCAGCTCGTCAACGCTCAGGTACGTTCCGTTGATCAGAGCCCCTTCATCAAACCATTGTTCAGGACCGGAAAAATAAACTTTAGCGCCCAGTCTTCGTAAAGCTTCAGCGTTGGAGTTGGCAACACGGCTGTGTTTTACATCGCCCACGATGCCTACTTTCAGGCCTTCGAATTTCCCGAATTCCTGATAGATCGTCATCAGGTCGAGCATACACTGGGACGGATGGTTTCCGGTACCGTCGCCTCCGTTGATCACGGGGATCTTAATATTTTTCAGTTCATCGAAATAACGGTCTTTCTTATCTCTGATCACCACGAGGTTCACACCCAGGCTCTCGATTGTTTTTACCGTATCGTATAAGCTTTCGCCTTTGTTTACGGAACTGTTGGAAGCATCAAACGGAACCACCTGCAGTCCTAATTTTCTCTCGGCAATATCAAAACTCGTTTTGGTTCTGGTGCTGTCTTCAAAGAAAAGGTTGGAGCAGAAAACCTCTCCTTCTATTTTGGCAGTCTTCCCTTCCGCAAAAGCCAATGCTTCCTGTAATATTCGGTTGATTTCTCGGTGCTCAGTTCTGTAATCGTAAACATAATATTTTAAAATTTTTACAAAAAAAAAGCGAAGAAAATATCTTCGCTTAAAATAAATAAATATCGTAAAGGGCGTCT
>JAKOOI010000291.1 GCA_022701475.1 Weeksellaceae bacterium | reverse complement strand
CTTACCACTTTATAAATATTTCCTTTCCTCTCTGCTGAAAGATGATTAATATCTATTCCTTCAATGTTTTCTACTTCATCACCTGTAGGCAGATAAACCAAATCATTGGGAGATAGATAAAATCCTTTTTTGTCTTTAAAATCTACTGTTGGTAATCCCTGCTTCTGCCTTTCTATCACTTCATTAAGCGGAATGCTATCATAGGTTCTTTTGCCATTTTTGTCTTCATATACAGCGAAGAACAAGTTCGTCCCTTTTGCTGCTTCCACATACTTATCTTTCTTGTTTCCAGACTGTCCCACTTGGAATTTACTCCCTAATTCAAAAACCCTTACTTTCCAAATAGGCTGATGTGCTTTTCCATCGTTATACTTTTCAATATTCTTGTTTAAATCTTCAATTCCTTCAGGTGAAAATGCAATTTCAGGACTGCCTTTAAAGTCTAAGTAGTTTCTAAGAATTTTCTGAATCCCGGTGTCCGTAATAGAACTAATTGATTTTAAGTCAAAGGAAATGTCAAGATTTTTCCTGGTTGCCGTCAGAATTTTTCCTTTCGGAACTTTCACCCACGGCAAATCAATTTTTCCGGAAACGGTGTCCTTATGCATCGGTTTTCTGATGGCCCAGTTTGTTCCGGTCTGTTTTATCTTTTCTTTGGTTTTTATACCATCGCTTTCCTCATATTTCTCGTAGTAATTTGTCGCTTTATTGATCACACGAAGATTTTGCTTAAAGCTCACAATAATTTTCTCCAGGTTATTTCTCGCATCAACCGTGAAGTGTTCCCAAGGTTTTTTAAACTCCGTGAATTTATCCCGTTCCCTGCCATCTTTATCGATCCATTTTTCAGTATGTCGAAGTTTATGCTGCAAATCATAGCGTTTTACATCCGATTTTGCCGACTGATTGTTCAATAGATTTACTTGGTCTCTTGTAGCACAGGCAATCACCAAAGCATCCAATGCGTGATGGCGATGGTCTATCCGTTTCTTTGAAAATCCTTTTGAAAGCTCTATAGGAACGGTGGGCAGAAACTTCTGGTAATTTTCACTCCACGCAGTGAAGTTATTAGATTGAGTCAGCTGATTCATTCTTTCGAAACGCGGTAAAATCAAATCGTTCCATACATCATTCAGTCCCCAATCCTGTTTCAGTCGGGTTGTGATTTTTCCGTTTCCGGGGATGATGTTTTTAGAATTTATACCTTCATCCGTCCCATCTTCTACTCTCACAATGTTTGATAGCAAACCGGAAATATATTTACTGATATGGCGTGTATCGTTCATCTGCCGTTCAATCATTTTCTCCGGAATCTCTTCCATCAGGAGTTTGCTCCGCTTCGCCCGGTTGTTGGCATAATGTTTTTTAACGAAATCCTCATATTCATCCGCTTTCAAAACTTTTATATTTTTACCGGATCCCATTTCAATGACAGTCCCTCCGAATTTTTTAATAAACCCAAATCCGATATCGTTATCCTTTAATTTGTTCACTACCGATTCACAAATTACTTTATTGCTGAAACTGTCGTCAAAATACCGGCTTTGTGGGATGATGTGTTCAATTTCATATTCCGGCGTAAAGAGTTTATTCAGTGGAATAATCTGCCCGGTGTAAGGCGATTTGTATTTCTGTTCCAGCCAAAGCTTGTATTTTTTTAAATCTGAGGATGAAGGCTGCGCCGTTTTACTGATTTTAAGAATGTCATCGTCAATTTCGATATCCGATTTTAAGATTCCGTCTTCATAAATTTTCAGAATTTCCTGCTGCATCGGGGAATAAGGCCGGACATTTTCTACCGATTTGTCATCCATCATTTCAGCCAACAAAGCTTTGATGCGGAGATTCGTATTTTCGTTTTCAGACATTTTGCGGGCGAGGTCTTCCCTTTCTTCTGCCGCAAGTTTCATCTCCCTTCCCAGTTCAATATGAATTTCATTAAAGAAATTTTTAGCTCCGTTTCCATATTTAACCCAAATATCTTTGACGACCCGAAGCGTTTCCGTAATCACCTGTTCTACAATTGGGTTACGAAGCGAATGTTGTTTGAATTCCTTTAAAAACTCTTCCAGATCATCAGCTGAATTCCATTTTCCGATGATGGATGCTTCCGAATGCCTCCCGTACACAATATATTGAGCCAGCCACAGCTGCAGCCCTTGAAAATCATTTTCAGCCGTAAGATGAACTGCTTTTTCTCTTACTTTATCCTTGATATTCTCATCATATTCTCCATTGATTATTTTTTGAATTCTGTCTCTTAAAGCATTATCGATACCTGCATAATTCCAATACTTCCCCAGTCGCATAAGAGGCAGCAATTTCTTAATGGCTTTTTCCGAAAAAGAACCGTATTCGCTTTTAAACGGCGGGAATTTTTTAAAAGCTTCAAAGAAAGAAATCTCATCCAGATGATGTTTTCCGGCAAAGGATCTCAGAGCCTTTTCGTATTCTACTTTATCATTTACAGAATAGATGATATGCCAGATCTTCTGTTCATTTTCTCTTGTTAGAAAATCATCCGTTATTCCTTCCACTTTGTCTAATCTGGATGAAATCATGGTCTTGGTTTCGTTGCACGGATATTTTTTATCTTCTATAAAATTCCAACAGTACGTTTTATCACTGAGTTTAAAATATTTCAGCAAAGCTTTTTGGTCAACTTCTTTTCTGTTATTTAAAAATTCAAACAGATTTTCATAATCTTTGGTTGTGCTTAAAAAATCTTTGGTAACGTTTTCTTCATCATCCTTTCTATAAATATTCAAATTAAAAATCCACTGCCAAATACGGAATTCCTGATAGTAAGGATTGGATTTTGGAATCGCTTTCAAATATTGAGTATGCTCTACTCCATTTTCATCTTTGTATGTTCTGAATTCCAGAGAACAATTTGATATGGAGGATTTCTGGCTTCTCAATGGCCGCTGATAGAAAATAATATCCTCCATAAAAAGATGGATAAAAT